>NZ_JBHVUQ010000155.1:0-17495 GCF_042884105.1 Streptomyces sp. NPDC058157 | reverse complement strand
GGGAGCCGTGTCCGCCGCCCCCGCCGCCGGCGGCGACGATGAGGCGGGGGTCGGTGCCGGGAACGCCGGTCAGGGCACAGTTCGCGCGCGCCGAGCTGCAGGTGCGGACGTCACTGGCACCGCCGCCGCTGCCGCCGGGGCGCTGACCGGTGACGGCTCCGCCGCCGGTGTCGACGTTGACGTAGTAGGTGGTGCCGGGCACCACGGTGAGGGTAGCGGTGACGGTGGCGCCGCTCCCGCCCGCTCCGCCCTCGATGGCGGACCGTCCCGGCTCACCTGTGGCGGTGACGGTCAGTTGGGTGACGCCGGCCGGTACGACGAACCGCTGGTTGGCGCCGGCGGTGAAGGTCTCGGTCACGGGCGCCGCTGCGGCGGGCACCGCGGGCACCACCAGGACCGCGGGCAGCGCCGCGGTGGCGACCAGGAGCGCGGCCCGTCGGGCTGTGCGCCGAGAGCGGTTGGACTGCTGTGGGGTCAAAGTCACGATGGGGACTCCTGGACAGGGCCGTGCCCCCCCGGGACGCGCGGACGTAGGCAGATGGTCCGGCCCCTGCACGGGACCGTCCGCCGCGGACCGTCCAGGCCGCAGCGGTCAGGCGTCATGCTCTCCCTCAGTCTCCCCGCTTCCCGCTCCCCCCGCCTCCTGACGTCCCGCCCGTCCCGGCGCGTGCAGCCCTCCAGCCCGGGATACAGATCGTTCCCGGCAACATCCTCTACCCGCGCGGACAGGTGGACGGGTTCCTCCCCGCCGGCAGCCAGGTCCGCTGACTCCCGGCGCAGAGGCAGCGATGCCCTTCCCGTCCCCTCCAACGGAAGGGAACCCTCTCGTGTCCCGTCCCACCACATGGCTTCCCCACCACGAGTACATCCAGCAGGCCCCCAGACAATCGTCTACGCCGCAGTGGGGAGGTGGCGGCGGCGATGGTGGACGCGGCGGGCATCGCCCCGGCGGGTGATGAACAAGCTTGCCGAGGAGCCGCGGTGCGCCATGCCCCCGACCACATCCGCATCGTTGCGACCCTCGCCTGCGCGGATGGCCGCCAGCCCCGGCTGCGCCGCGACATCCTCGCCATGCGCGCCGCCGCCCGCACCTTCGACACCCGCTGGGCCCTGACGCCGATGTCACCGCAGGACCGCACCGCGTTGCGCCGGCCGTCGACGGGAGAGCTGGCGAAAGCTGGCCGGCGCGGCCTGCTGGAGACCGCCCGCGAGTCCCTCCAGCGCTCGGTGCGGACCGCGGCCGTGCTCGCGGAGAGCGACACCGACTTCCTGGAACGGCTGCGGGACGTTCCGCCTCCTGGCCGGCGCCGCAGGGATCGGTGTGGTGATCGTCTTCACGCTCACCGCAGGCGGACGTGGTGTCGTGGCCGCGGCCGCCCGGGCGGTCTTGCAGAGCGGCCGGTAAGGGGGCCGCGGTGGGACGTCCTGAACTTCCCGTGGATTCCTCAAGCCCCGACCGCGGCCTGCTGGCCTCCCGACTTCGGCAGCTGCGCCAGAGCGCTCGGCTGACGTACGACGAGCTCGCGGTGAAAACGTCGCTGTCGCCGGCGACGCTCAAGCGTGCCGCCTCCGGCCGCAGTGTTCCGTCGTGGGACACGGTGGAGGCCTTCGCCGGTGCCTGCGGCGGTGACCTGGACGCAGTCCGGGCGCTGTGGGAGAACGCCCGGATCACCAGGCGAGGGCGGCTGCGCGAGCTGCGCCGGCCCGGATCACCTGAGCTGATCACCACCCGCGGGGCCCTGAGCGAGGCGCTGGAGTACTTCTACGAGCGGGCGGGCGCCCCCTCGCTGCGTCGGCTTCAGGAGCTCGCGGGGGGGCCGGCACCTGCTGCCGGTCAGTTCCGCTGCGCGGATCGTGGGGCGACAGGCGCTTCCGGCCAGCCGTCAGCAGTGTGCCGCCTTTCTGGCCGCGTGCGGGATGACCGGCAGTCGGCTGGAGCGGTGGGCTGATGCCTTCGTGCGGATCACCTCCAGCCGGGAAGCGGTCCACGAGCCGGAGGATGATGTCAGGGCTGCGTGGGTGGTGGCGGCGGACCGTACCCGGTTCACCGATGGTCTTGAGGCGTTGACGTCCCAAGCGGAGGGCAGCGGCCGCAACCTGAACTTCGTTCCCCGATCGAAACTGGTGCAGATGTACGGCGCCCGTTTTCAGGGCCGGTCCCGGACCCTGGTCATGGAGTGGCAGCCCCCGCGGGCCGGTTGACGCTCAGTGGGCGGCGGGCTGCGGGGTGGCCGGTCACTCCTTGCCGGTGGCCGGGGTCCAGACGGCGGGGCCGCCGCGGCGCCACTCGATGAGCAGTTCGTCGGCCAGGTTGACGTCGTCGAGGTCGAGGCCGGCCTGGCGGAGGAACTCGACAGCATGCTCGCTCACACCGGTTGAGGCTGGCGCGATAGTTGGCGCTTGAGCCCATGCGTCGTCAACCAGCAACAACGTCGCGGCGCCACTCTTCCGCTGCTTCGTCCCAGTAGATCGTCACGGTGCCACCGTTCCTGTCCGGAGCGGCCAGGGCTTCGAGGTCGAGTGTTGCCAGAGCGGCGAGTGCCGAGTCGGGTAGACGCGGCGGCACATTAAAGCGCAGGCCAGCGGCGGTCTCTTCCAGGAATAGCTTCGTGCGACCGTGATGAATTTCGGGCGCAGAACCCGCGCTGCGGCCGATCATGCGACGCGTGGTTGCGCGTGCGACTTCGAACGACCGGTGGCCTGCCTGCGTGGCGATCGCCTGAAGGAAGGGCAGGATCGCAGCCGTCACGGTCGCTCCTGAGACCGCAGCCAAGGCGGTCATCATCCCTGCATTTCCGGCACTCGAAAACATGACCACGCCGAACACGCCGTGTGCGGTGAGCTCGCGCCACACCGGGTCCGTCTCCGAGGCCATCAGATGCCCCCTGAGTTCCTCCAGGAGGAGAGAGCTCTCAGTTGACCGGGGCTCGCCGGCTGCCTTCGCCCTGTCCAGCCACTTCCGCACGTCATCAGGGCTCGGCGAGCCCGTCAGCCACTCGGTACAGATCGCCAGTACATCCCCCTGCTCAGCCTGAACCTTCTGGCTACTCATCGAGAGTCCCTCCCCACTCCGGCACTGACGTCCCATCCTGCCCAACTTCCGGCCCGCCCTCGCCCCCTTCGCTGGCCTGCGCCCTCCGCGATGGCCGCGGTGGCGGTGCCGTGCGAATTGGATTCCTGGGACGACAAGGGCAAGCAGGGCGGAGACCGGCCACGATCCGACACCTGGCCCCACGCAGCGGAACTGAGCGTTCAATTTGCCGCTTGCCGCCAGATAGCGCGCTCGGTCACACACATGTGGTCGGGTAGCCGGATCACGTTGCCGTGACCCGGCCCCCTCAGAACCGGACGTGCACCTTTCAGCGCATCCGGCTCAAGCAAGCCGCGAGGGCTTCGCAGGTCAGCAGGGTCATGTGGCCCGTCTGCCGTCGGCAGCGTGATGCTGGCGGTGGCATTCGGAGTGCACGAGGCGAAGGTTGTTCCGCTCGTCCGTGCCGCCGTCTCGCCGGTAGGTGAAGTGATGCTTGTGGAGCATCTTCTTCGAGGCCGCGAACCAGTTGATCCACTCGCGTGGACTGTCCGGTTCGTACTCGGCTCCGACGATCAGCGCCTGTCTGCAGAGAGGACAGAGCCCCTGCTGCCGGACCGCCAGCACAAGACTCGTCTTGTCCATCGGCGGCGGCGCTTTCCTGCGACGGCGGTCCCGCCAGTACTCGACCAGAGCGGGGTCGTCCGGAGACGCCGAGCCCTTGACCGGGTAGTGGCGGACGATGCCGGTCCAGGCGAACTTGATGAGGAAGGCCCCGCTCTCACGGTCGCCGAACACCCACCGGTCACGCCGGGACGGGTGGAACCTGCCGAAGTACCGGTCCACGACCCAGTACCTCGACTTGTTGCGGTGACGACGGCTGGCCCATTTGAAGGTCAGCCGCCACATGTAGTGATCCAGCGACGAGAACGTCGTCGTGGACGCCACCGCCCGGTAGTAAGCCGCCCAACCGCGAACAATCGGGATCAGCCTGCGCAGTACAGCCTCGGCATTCGCCCCATGCAGGGCTCGAACCTCGGTCCGCAGTCGCGCCCGGAGCCTCTTGCAGGCTGCGGTGCTCGGTTTGATGATCAGCTTTCCGCCCGTGCGGCGGACAGTGAAGCCGAGGAAGTCGAACCCCTCATCGAGGTGAACGACCTTGGTCTTCTCCTCATTGAAGCGAAGACCTCTCGGCGCCAGCCAGTCCTCCAGCCGGACCCTGACCTGGTGCACCTGTTCCTCATCGTGGCAGAGCACGACGAAGTCGTCGGCATACCTCACCAGCACTGGGGTGCCCGGCATCGCGCCGGGCTCGCGCCCGGCTCGAACCGTGTATTGGCACCCTGCGGCCTGTTCCAGTCCGTGCAGAGCAACGTTCAGCAGTAGCGGGCTGATCACACCGCCTTGAGGAGTTCCCTCCTCGGTCGGTGCGAACCGGCCGCGGTCGATCACGCCCGCCTTCAGCCATCCCGCGATCAGGTCCCTGGCGGGGAACTGGCCGAGCATGGTCATGAGGTGGTTGTGGTCGATGCGGTCGAATGCCGCCGACAGGTCCGCGTCCAGGACCCATAGACGTTTCGGGTTCTTGCCCTTCACCGTCCAGAAGATCGAGGTAATCGCGTCCTGGCAGCTGCGGCCGGGCCGGAAGCCATAGGACTTCGGCTCGAACCGTGCTTCCCACTCGGGCTCCAGCGCGTTCTTCACGCGGGCCTGGAGGACCCGGTCACGGATGACCGGGATGCCGAGTGGTCGTTGTTTCCCGTTGCTCTTCGGGATGAACACTCGCTTGACCGGCCTGGCCTTCCAGGGCTTCGACGACCGGTGGATATCGGTCGCCAGCGTGCCTCGCGCCTTGGGCGTGAGGGCCCGTTCCCCGTCGGTGCCAGCGGTCATGCGACCACTGCTCTGCTGCGTTACCCGCTTCACGCTGATCAGCGTGTTGCTGCGGCTCCGCAGCATGAGCTTCTGCAAGTTGCGGACCTTCTTGAGGTCCTCGTCCTGCGTCGCCTTGAAGATCCTCTGCCTCAGCCGCCGTACATTTTCCTCGCAGGTGGCCCAGTCGATGCCGTGCCAGTTGAGTAAGTCGTCCTCGGGTCCGTTCACCGCAGGCGAGGGCGCCACGACAGGTGCCGTGATCTCCATGCTCGCCTCCGGTGTCTAACTTGTCCCTCGGTTCCGGCTTCCTTGCAGGGGTGACTTCAAAGGCTCACCCGATCCACGTCGGCGCCCTTCCGGGCCGGACCACCGGGGCCCGTATCCGGCGAGTTATGCGAGAGCGGGTGAAGGTCCCGATCTCCCGGTTTCCTCTGGCCTTTCGGCCCGCCGGCCTTCGCTTCTTGGATCTTCCTTCTCCCGCCGGGGACTTCAGCCTTCCTTGCGGTTGGCCTACCAAGCCTGGGCTTGGACCCCGTCGGGGTTTCCACGTTCCGCACCAGTAAGACGCGGCTGGGGTGGGCGCCCCCTCTACCCCGAGACCAGCGGTGTCCTCCCTCCGGGCTCAGTTGCCCGAAGGTCGCTTGGTGCCTTCCAGCACCGGGTCCTGTGACCGCCGCCAGCACGCCATCGACGCGGTCTTATAGTCACGGGGCATCATCGAGGGTTCACTTTCGTTCGCCCGTCCAGCCTTCCCCTCACCTGTTGCACCCCGATGGCCGGGACGCCCTTGGGCTTGAACGCTCCGCTTCACACCCCGCCGTTACCAGCGACGCATGGGAGCGCGGGGACGGGCCTTGGACACTGGCCCGAAGTTCAGCCGATCGATACCTCCTTCACGTGGCTGGACTTACTTACCTGGAGCGACTTCGTGTCGCACACTGAGCGCGATAGTTGGCCTTGTGCACGCTGGCCCCTGTGCGTGCCAGGTGGCCCGCGGGCATGCGGCGCGGGCGCGCTGCGCTGGGGTTTCTGTGTTGGCGATGGTCGCGGCATGCCGGCCCCTGGCTGCCGGGAGGCTTCGCGTGGTCCGGATCGCCCATGATCGAACCTCTGTGCATTCGGTGGCGGTGGGATGGGACGGTGTGGTGTGGGGGACTGGCGGACCGATCCGACGTTCGCGATGTGCGGGGCTCTGGTAGCCGGGGTGGATCTGGCCTCGTTCGCGGGAGGCCCGTTCGACATCCGGGCTGTGGTGGCGGCCATCGAGCCCGGGAGCTTTGCTGGGGCCGTCCTTGACGCCCTTCCCTGGGGGAACTTCCCTGACGGGGGGAGGGTCCGGGAGGCTGTGCGCCTGCTGCGTGCTGGAGACGGGTGCGCACGTAATGCGATGCGCGTGCTGCTTGGCATGTGCGCCGACGACAGCCGGGCCGCTGTCGCTCTTGCCGTACCGGTCCTGATCGGGATCGCCGCCGACCCCCACCACCCACACCGCGCCGCCGCCCTCGGCGGTCTCGCCGCCCCGGCCCGCGCCCGTTACTTCGGTGTCGCCTCCCGCGACGAACTCCTTCTCCACCGCTCCGGCTCCCAGCACGAGGCCCTCGACGACTACGACGACTACGGCGTCGAGGTGACCGGCTACCCGGCAGGCTGGTCGGTGGCCGCCGCCCGGGCCGCGATCACCGCGGGGACCTCCTTGCTCCTGCCTCTCCTCGAAGACTCCGACCCCGCCATGCGCATTGAGGCCTCCTACGCTCTCGCCACCGCGGCCGACGCCGGCCATACGGTCCGAGACACGTTCGCCACCCGGTTCGCCGAGGAGCAGAACCCCATGGTCCTGGCCGCATTGGTCCTCGCCACCGCAGAGACAACACGTGCCCACCCGCACCGGCCGGCCACCGCGTGGATCCGCGACCTGTGGCAGGACCCGGCACAGACCCCCGAAGTCCGCCTCGCCGCCGCGATCGGCTGGCTCTGCCTCACCGACGATCCCGCCCCCGACACCCTGCACACGGCTGTCGACGTCCTGGCCACCAAAGAACGCGCCCGCACCATGGACGCCCTGCCCTGGATGGCCGCCGTTGGCGGCAACGAGCCGGGGCTCCTGCGCTGCGTCCGTCGCATGCTTCACCCGGATGAGCCCGACCCGTACAGCGACGACCCCTGGGCCTCCCAGCCCTGATCGGTGAGTGGCCGACGCCTCGTCGCCCGCACGTCTGCTCGCGTTCTGCGCATCGAAGTTGTCCGTCTGGGCCAGCTACCGCGTTCAGTCACACCAGATGGGCGAGTGTCCCGTGCCGCTGGATCTTGACCGTTCGCCATCGGACTTTGACGGACGCGAGTTTGCGTCATCGGAATTTGATCACCGCAGGTCAGCGACTCAGTGCACCGAAGGTGCGCCGAGTCGCTGACCTGTCCTCATGTGCAGTTCCTCGTAGACGTGTAGGTCAGAGCCTTGCGATCGTCATGCAGGCGCTCGATTTGTGGGGACGGGGGGTCAGGAAGGCTCGACCGCCGAGACCGGGGTGGCGGTCACCTTGTTGTCGCACTGGGCCCACCACCCGTCCTTCAGGGCGACCTGGTGCTTCCCGGAGTTCGGCAGCCCGATGACCATCGTCGGATACGCCGCCGGGGTATTGCCCGAGACGCAGTAGCCGTCGCCTTCCCCCTGGACCTGGACGAAGGTCAGCTTCACCCATGCCTTGCCCTGCGGCCGGACCGTCACGGCGGCGGCCTTGCCGGTGGGGGTGACCTTGAGTGGGGTGTTGCCGGCGCCCGTGACCGTCGGATAGCCCTTCAGGACGCACGTCGTCTGGGAGACGTTGGTGAACTGCACGACCGCCGCCCCGGTCCCGGTCCCCACGGGCCGGTCGGCGGCCTGCCAGGCGCTGACCTGGAGGGCGGAGGCCGGGCAGGCGGACGGCGGGGTGGAGGTGGTGGTGCTCGCTGCCATGGCGGTGCCGGGCAGGATGCCGGTTACTGCCGCCGCGACGGCCGTGACCGCGGTCGTGGCCAGAGCCGCCCTGCGAATGCCGTTGCTGTGACGCATGCTGTCGTCCCCCTGAGTCGTCTCGTCCGCGGGTTTCGGTCGTCGGTTGTTGCCCCGCGGTACGCGTGGTACGTGAGTGAAGATATGGGCGGGAGAGCTGCAGGGTTCCGTGCGGCGACTACCTGTGACGGAACGGTCAAACTGCGATGGCAAGCGGTCAAGATCCAGTGGCACGGGACAGCTGGGCCCGAGAGCGCCTCCGACGGGCCCGTGGCTTCCGTCGGATGGATGATGCCAGGGGCCTTCGCTGGGCCGCCCCGAGCCGTCCTGTCCGATCCTGGAATACGAAAGGTGACCGAAGGGATGCCCCCAGGGATGGTCCTCAGGCCCCCAGTAGAGCCCATGCCGGCGCAGGCCGCCGAGTCGCTGCCCGGCCCGGCTGCCGTGCGGGCCGGGGTGGCGTACGAGCAGAAGCTGGACGGGCACCGGGCGCTGCTGTTCACCCGGCCGGCCCGGGCGGCGCGGTGGTGGTGCAGACCCGGCGCGGGGCGCTGGTCCAGGACCGGTGGTCGGACCTGGTGGCGGCTGCGGCCGAGCAGCTGCCGCCCGGCCTGGTCCTGGATGGCGAGCTGGTCGTCTGGGACGCCGAGGAATGCCGGTTGTCGTTTCCGGCCTTGCAGCGACGGGCCGCCGCCCGCGCCCGCGGTGCTGCCGGGCTGGCCGTCCGGTGGCCGGCCTACTTCGTTGTGTTCGACGTCTTGCAGCTGGACGGTGAGGAGCTGCTGCGGTGGCCGTACAGGGACCGCAGGACTGCATTGGAGAAGTTGTTCACCGACTACGCCCTGACGGCTCCGTGGACGCTCGTCCCGATGACGACGGACCTGGCCAAGGCCCGGGAGTGGCTGGAGACCTGGACCGACGTGTCCGGGGTCGAGGGCCTGTTGCAGCCAGGGTTTGGTATTGACCGGTTGACCACTACGCTGCCGGTCTGCAGCTCTACCTGTCACGAACGCCTCCGTCTCAGAGCTCAGAGTTCTGCGCAGATCACGCCGAATCCTGTAGCAACGCCTGCGCTCGATCTCTACAGTCACCGCATGGCCACCGAGGACGAGAACCCACGTCACCCCGACATCACTGCGATGCTCAAAGGCCAGACCAGTGCCTGCAAGGCAGCGCGCGACGCCATCGCCTGCGGCGGCGAGGTCATGCTCTACGACGGCCAAGCCCCGCACTGGATGGTCTTTGGCATCGCTGCGACAAGGCTGAGGAGGTCGTTGAAGATCGGCCTGACGACCCTCGGCCTTGACGAGACCGTTGAGATCCTCCGCACTCGGCACCGCGACGAGCAACTGCGTACCGGCAACATCGTTGCAGCAAACCGATCTTGGTTCTTCACCCTGTACTTCGACGCCACCGGGACCGAGCTGCTGGCGTGCAGCGGCGTTAAGAACGAGCGTCCCCCACGGAGGGGCGGTCAGAAGCTCCAGCTGTAGAGGCCGCCACCCGTATTCACCGCAGACGCTGCGAGGCGGGCAACGCCTTGCAGGACTGCCAGCAGGTCATCGTCGGTCATGTCGTCTCCGTCCTCGGATCGGAGGCGCGTGGTCCAGCGGCCTGCGAGTTCTTCGAGTTCGGTGGAGCTCGCGCTGGCCAGTGCTCGGGTCAGTCGCTTCGGCAGAGCGAACACCTCAACGCCATCGTTCAAGGGGGCGGTGACCCACTTCGGCCACGCCCACCCTAGCCTCGGCGTTTCAGTTGGGGTTGGTGGGCGGCTGAGAGAGGTTGTGCGGAGCTGTGTCGGCCCGTGGGCATGGTGAGGGCCCGACGCGGGGTCGGGTTCTCCAAGGTCCTTGAGTCGAGGGTGGGCGAGGACGGCGAGTCAGCTGGCGGGGCGGGGCAGTGCAGCCTCGAGTTCGTGGCGCCAGGGCCAGGTCGCCGATATCCGAAGACGGAGGCGTCGGCCGCCCCAGGTGATCCAGGCGGCGACGTGCAGGATCCGACAGCGGAGTTTCTTGGGTTCGGCAGCGGCGAGTTCGCCGTCCCGCAGCAGGACGCGGGTCCAGGCGAGGAGGTCGATCGCCGCGAGGCTGAGTTCGAGCCAGGCCGAGTTGATCGCGAAGTGGCGGGAGGGGAAGCGGCCGAAGCCTGTGGTCTTGCCGCACCGGATGTGGTCCTCGACGGTGGTGTGTCCGCGGTGGCGGACCTCCAGGAACTGGGCCGAGCCTCCGTTGGTGAACGGGGTGTCGGTGAGGAAGACCTGGTGCCGCAGGCCCTCGTCCTGATCGAACAGGGACAGCTGGGCTCCGGGGTGGGGTCGCTCGCGGCGGACGATGACGCGGGTGCCGGCCGGGTAGCCGGCGAGGTCGACCGTACCGGTCAGTTTGGCGACCTCGGCGGACTCGCGCAGCGTGCCGTCCTGGTCCAGGGCGGGGTGCCAGACCTGCGCGGGCAGGGCCGGGATCGCGCGGCGGACCGGCTCGGTGACCGGGTGTCCGACCGAGAAGAAGGTGCGGATTCCGCGCGTTCGCAGCCCTCGGACGTGGGTGAGGAAGGCTTTCGCGGATCCGGCGCTGTGGGTGCGGATCAGGATGTCGGTGCCGTGGCGGTGGGCGTCGGGAATCTGAGCGAGCGTGTCGTCGAGCACGGTGATGATCGGCGGCGGTGTTCGCCCCGGCGTTGCCGGGCCGCAGTCGTCCGGCCAGGGCTTCGTCGGTGTTGGCCAGGAAGCACAACAGCGGGTGGTAGCCGAAGCCGCCCTTGTAGGTCGGCGCGGCGTCCTGCTTCTCGGAGTGGCAGGTCACCAGGGTGGAGTCGAGGTCCAGCACCTGGCCCGGCACTTCGCGTCCGCCGGCCCGTGCTGCGGGTATCCCGGGACCCGTCTCGGGGGCCTGCAGCCAGGCGATCTCCCGGGCCTGGGCGCGAGCTGTTGGCAGCCGGGCGAGCACCTTGTCGTCGATCAGGGCGAGCAGCCGCCAGGCGGTGGCCGTGGAGGCCACCGGCCCGAACACCTCTGCCTGATCCCACAGCACCGCGAGATGCCTGATCGTCTCGCCGCCGTCGGCGATCATCACCGCCAGGTCCACGGCGATCCGGCCGGGGTCGTGTCCGGTCCCGCGCGGTCGCAGGGGTGGAGCACGGTCTCGTACGCGGACGTCAGCCCCGTCGCATCGGCGAGATCCGCGAGCAGCCGTGCGCCGGAATGCCCGACCACCCCGAACTGTCCGCCGTGACATGGGCCTTGGGGGACGCGAACCGATAGCCTTCACGTAGAAAGTGCCTTCCAACCGAGACAGCAGAGACCCTCGACAAGTCTCATCGTCCATGGTCAGGAGGCACTTTCACGTTCTCGGCACGGTGACCGCCCTCACTCCAAGTGAAAGCGCGAGGTTAGAGGGGGTGAGACCGAGACCCTTCCGGGTCAGGCCCGGCAGGGTCTTTGTTCGGTTGTACCCCGCGGGGAAGGGCACACGGCGGTCTATGTCGGCTCTGTGATGACGATAGTTCTCGACGCCTGTGACGGCGGTGCCGTGCAGTGCCAGACCGAGGTGGCTTCTTTCTTTGTTTTAAAGTCAGGCTGATTGATCCGGTCGTCGAGGTAGACGGCGTTGATGGAAATGTCAGCGTATTGAAGCAACCGCCTCACGAAGGGACCGAGATCCGCGGGGATCTCCTCCCCTTCGTCCAGCTCGATCTTGAAGCGATCGAACGTCAGAGTTTCGGTGCCGGTTTTGACAAGTCTTGCCATGACGCCTCCGTGATCGGACCTTTCCTTTCGCTCAGCTTGCCTGGCAGAGGCCAGACTGCAACTCGAGCCATCCGAGCCCGCGCGCACCTCACCTGTGGAGGCCATCTCTGGTGCAGTAGAGGGCCGCTCAGCATCGAGCCCGGTCCGAGGGCGGATCAGGAGTCGGTGTGCCAGCCGCCCATGTGGAACATGACGGAGGTGGGCGACACGGGGCCTTGCGTCAGTTGTTGACCCTGAGTGCCAGCAGTCAGCAGTCCTTCGGCGGCTTCCGCCATGGCAGAGGTCGGGTCCTTCCCATGGTCTATCGCCACCTTGCGCTGCTTGTCCGGCACTTCCAGAACAGCCGTGGTGGTGCGGACTCCTCGCCAGCTACTAGTGCCGACGGCCTGGGTGGTGTCGGTCTCCTTGACGCTCGTGTGGTGGGTGCGCAGGGTGGTGAGGGCGATGCGGTGCCGAGCGTCGGTGCCAGTCGCAACCTTGCCTGGTCGGCCCTGTGGGTGACGGCGTCATGGTCACGGCCTGCCTCCACGCCTGGGGCAGAGGAGCTCGGGCCAGATCGCGACCACCATCACCCAAACGGGCACGCCCGAGTGGCGCTGGACTGCGGCAGCGGGTTGCCTCGGGCGAGGGACGCCGCCAGCACACCGAGCCCGCCAGCGGCAGTTGCGTTGAAGCGATCACGAAGGAGTCTCATGTCTTCGGAGGACAGGCGCCAAGAATTCCGTGTCCAGATCGACGGCCTGGAGCTGTCCGACGAACTCGTCCAGCGGATCGACGACGCCGTGCGCAAGGCCGTTCTGAACGAGCTCGCATCGGTGGACTTGCTGCGGACCGGCACCAGTGTCGATCTGCTCAACGAGGGCTTCACCGCCGCCAAGATCGGTGGGGGAAGTACCCAGGGCATCCATGTGCGTCCGGCAGAGCACCAATGACCGACTCACAGAAGCCGGAGGGCGGTGCTCCGCGAGCGGCGCGAGCATGTCCGAGCTCCTCCTGCCATGAAGGTGCGGCCGTCATCGGAATCCTTGGCGAAGACGGCCGTCTCGGCTATCTTCGCCCTGCTGTACCCGTGGACGCAAGGTTCGCTGACACGGCCCGCCGTCTGGGCGATCCCGAGTCACGGTTCCGTTTCGCCGACATCTGCGTTCAGAACTCCTGTGAGCACTGGAGCAGCAAGCAGTGTGGACTTATCGGCCGACTGATGGACGCAGCGCATGAGAAGGGCATCGTCCCGGCAGCCGACCCACCCCGCTGCGCCATCCGGGCGGAATGCCGATGGTTCGCCCAGAAGGGCCGGGACGCGTGCGCGTTCTGCCCCGTCATCGTCTATCGACCCAACGGCCCTGCCCCACTTGGCGAGCGCACAACCGCCGGCGAGTAGGCGCGGTGCAACACGCCTGCGCGCAGCCGTGTGAATGCTTCTTTTCGCAGGCGACTGCCAGTTTGTGAGGCAGCCATGACAAGCGCTGCGGTGCGATCCAGGGGTCGCCTGTTCGGTGCACATCAGAAGTGTGATCGCCCGATCTGGCTCTTCAGTGGAATCACTTCAGGTCTCATTGCCGGGGAATATGAGATCCAACCAGTTAATGGAGGTGCGACATGAACAGCAGATCATTGGGGTGCTCACCCCAGGAATTCTTCGCAAGGCTGGCCGATGACAAGCTGGGTCTCCCGCTTTTTCTCACTGGGATGATCAAGCTGGTGGACGACGCGTCCGGCGGCCATGCTCTTTTCTCACTCGGCACCGACTGTGCCCACTGGCGGCGCATCCCGCTGGACATCATCGACAGCATCGAGTTCCTGCGATTCCTCCCCTGCGCTGGGCGCACTCAACCCGATGAGCCGAGCCTCCCCCTCGTGAGACTCATGCTCAAGGCGCCCGTCACCGAGGAGGCTGCGACGTACGCGTCGCTCACAGCGGACGTTCAGCGGGAAGCTCAACGGGTGATCAGTGCAGCGCAGCGAACCGCCCAGGCCCCGGGTGCGTCGCTTGACAAGGGCGGCGGAGGGGGAGGGGACGGCTGCGGCGCATGCATCCGATTCTGCGAAACCCAGGATCCGGATTACTTCTGGGAGTGCATCAAATACTGCATGCGGACGGTTTGCTCGGGATGACAACCCCGGTGTCCGTCAGCTTGGTCTCGTGACGCTGTGGTCAGCGGCTGAGGGCGAGGTTATGCATGTGGGCAACGGGCCTGAGCGTGGGCCGACCGCAGACGGTCCAGTACGTGCTCGTCGACGGCGGCCAGCAGCCACCAGGCAGTCGGCGTCGAGGCGACCGGGCCGAACACCTCGCCTTGGTCGCGCGGCAGGGCCAGATCCGCGATCGCTTTGGTGGAGTACGCGCTGGTCAGCCCGGTGGCATCGGCAAGATCATCCGGGGTCGGCGGCTGCGGCCGGGTGACCGGTGCCCCCTGCCCCCTGACTGGCCCCCGCCCCATCAGCCGTACCCCTTTGAAGCCTCCGGCTTCAATTGACCCGGCGCCTGGCGCGATGCTTGGGGTGCTGGACCGGGCGAGCCGTCGCAGGCTGGAGATGTAGCGACGAAGCTGTCGGGTGACCGTGTACCCGCGCAGGCCAGCCAGGCGGCCAGCGTGTCCGAGTTTGGCGGTCCCCCTCGACGCGCCGCCTCGGCTGCGTCGCGTCCGCGTGGACCGCAGGAGGAGTGAATCGTTGTGAGTCAATCCTTCCCGATACCCCTCGCGGCTAGTGATACGACTTCGATTATTCTGGCTCTATTTGTGCCCGTAGTTACGGGTGCTATCGGGGCAATCGGCTTGATGTTGAGGGACCGGCGAGAGAATCGCAATATTGACCTTCGACGCAAGCAGAAGCTGGAGCGCGCGCAACTGAAGATCCACGTGCTTACGGCCTGGGCGGACGCTTCGCAGAAAATCGGACCTTCGCGGCGTACTGGACGGTCCATCGAAGATCTCCTGGATGAATGCCTCGATGAGATCGAAGAGGCCGCACACATGCACATGATACAGCCAGAAGCGGGGATCTTGAGGCGGGTATTCCTGTTCATTCACCTGAAGGGAAGGAATGCCCATTTTTTCCGGACGTGCTATCTGGTGATGCCTCTTGTGGTCACCGTAGTGGCGGTGTACGCCATCCCCTCGTGGTCTTACACGCCTGCAATTGGCAGGATTGACGCTAAAGCCGTCGTTGTGACGGTGATGTTTTTTGTCGTTCTAATTGTTCTTTTTGGGGCCCTCCTCCGGCGTGCGGCTCTCAGAGCAGACGAACGGGCGCGGCATTTGCCCCCTCCGATGTGGCCATCTCCTGGTCCGGGTGCCGGGGGGCGTTTACCGAATGACACTCCGCCAGGCGTTGACGAATGAGGCAATCAACGTGGGTGGCACATACTCACGTCCGTCAAGGTTCGATGGCACGCGGTCAAGGTTCGCTGACACAGGACGCCCGCATAGTCCTTGGCACCGTGCTGCTGGAGAACCTGGCAGCGGCCCTGGATGACGTGACTGGGCCTGCTCCGAGTCCTGGCCGGTCGGCCGCCGGCGGCGATCTGCGTGAGCGTGTCGTGCCGGTGCAGGTAGACCAGGCCCACGAGGGCACGCTGATGGGGCGGCAGCTTGCAGCGGCGGTCACCCTCACGGGTGACGATGAGCATGGATATCCACTCGACCAGGGCATTCGGCAGGTCGGGTGCGGCAGGGCGGCGAACCAATGAGGCTCCTGTGTTGATGGGTTGAGATGTCGAACATCTCTCTCAACCGCACGGAGCCTCGTGCGTTGCGGAACCCTAGCCCGTCATCCGATCGGTGGCCACTCTGAAAGAGCTCACTGATGCCGGGGTGTGCTGCCCGCAGCGTACTGCGGGCAGCACACCCCGGTACAGCAGGCCAGGTCCTCTGCTCAGAAGGACATCCAGTGGCCGCCGAAGACCGCTTGAAGGGCAAATGCCACTCCACGTTCAACCAGTAAAAAAAGGGCGAAAATTAACAGAGAGACGAGTATGAACTGGCCGGCCGGATGCCTGAGGAAACGAATCCAGCCTAACCGCGGGATCTTCATGGACCCACTTTTACCCACCACGGCCGGGTACGTAAAGCAGAATCGGACGCCAGACGCCCTGCTGCCCGCAGACCGGAGCCGTAGCCGCCGGTTGCGGGCGCCGACCGTGTGGGTTGGGGCGGGGGCTCGGCCCAGGCAAGGACCTCGAACGCCACCAGGCCGGACTTCTTGCGGTGCTCACGCCCCAGCCTGGATTGCGGGCCGGCATCGAAGAAGTTGTTCACCTGTCGGAGACGCCTTGGCGCGCATGCCGGGGACGTCGCCGTTTCTGTGCACTCTGGGTTACGGGATGGGCTTCAGATGAGCGAGAACTCGACCTGATCAGGGGCGTCGGCGTGGCTGCGCGAATTGCCGCCGACCAAGTGGGCGATCTCGGCCCGCACGATGTTGTGGCCAGACATCTGCCGCGGGCGCCGAGCACGCCCTGTTCCCGGCGCGCCCAGGACAGCGCCGTCAGGCGTGCCGGCCCAGCGGGGGCCGGTTCTGCCCCGCGGCCTCTGGCTTCCTTGGCGCTGGACCGCGCGGCGCGGAGGGCGGCGGCGAGGCGGTGCCCGTGAGGTCCGGTAAGTGAGCGTGCCGTCGTGAGATCGGGGCAGGCGGCGGCCGGCCTCGCAATCGTTCGCTTGATGGCCGATTCAGTGGGAGCGGCCCTCTGATGGTTCGGCCTCGCCGGCTGGGCCGGGTCAACTTGAGCCGCCAGTAGTGCTCGATTCCTGCCTCCGCGTACAGCATGGGCTTGAACTTGCGGTCCATGGTCCTGTTTCCGGGCGAGACAAGTTCAGCGATCAACTGAACTCCTTCGGTGTCGATACTGACGCCATCCTCGGCGATCGCGCCCGCGTCGGCGACGACGATGTCCGGGACGCCAGCATGAGGGCCGCGGTCGCTCCAGCAGCAGTTGCAGTGGCGGGAGGTGCGACTGCAGACCTGTGGTCTCGACTTGGTCAGTTGATCGGTGCCTGACGGGTCCCCTCTGGGACCGCTGAGGCTCATCGTTCCTGCCCGACCGCCGGGTGGCGATCCGCAGCCATCGCGGTGGGCGATGAGCGAAGGCCGCCACCCGCACCCCCTCCACCTCTCCGACAGGGCGATCGGTCTGCGCCGCAGCGCGGTCGTGCCGGTGTCGGCTGGGGCCTGCGCGAGGTCGGCGTAGGTCTGCTGCCGGGGCCGTTGCAGGCTGATCAGATCCTCAGAGAAGCGGAACGGTCCTCTCACCCTCGCATGGAAACATGTGTGTGAATTCTTGCGCGAATGGCTCGCCGAACCCCTGCAGGCCTCGCCCTTACGGATGGCTGGCAACGCGTCTTCGTCGGGTCCCGTCGTCCCTGGAAGGAGGGGGCGTCGAGGGAAGCCCTGCGACGTTGAGACCGCCGGTGGGGCCGATGCTGGCGCAGGCCCGCCGAGGCGCTCCCAGGCCCGGCCGTGCTGCGGGCCGGTGCTGATCCAGAGCCGGCGCGGAGCCCTGGCCCAGGGCTGGTGGCCGGACCTGGTGGGGGCCGCTGAGGCGCAGCTGCCGCATGGCCTGGGGCTCGACGGCGAGCTGCTGGTCTGGGACGCGGAGGAGGGCCGGCTGTTGTTCGAGGCGCTGCAGCGCCGGGCCGCAGCCCGTGCCCGCGGAGCCGCGGGCCTGGCGACCCAGAACCAGCGGTCTCCTGAAAAGGGGGCCGTCGGTACTGGTCGATGTCGGCGCGGTGTGTTCAGTACGTTTTGAGGTCGATGGAGTTGGCTGCGTGCTGGATGGGTTCGAGGACCTTGGCCATCATGTGGTCTTTGCCGGGCAGGTGCTGGAGCAGGCGCAGCATCAGCATGGAGATCCGTACTTGTGC
>NZ_JBHVUQ010000154.1:0-17537 GCF_042884105.1 Streptomyces sp. NPDC058157 | reverse complement strand
CTCGAAGCCCGCCCCCGCCGCCGCCAGGCACCGCCGCAGGTTCTCGAACACCTGGCGGGCCTGAGCGGCGGGATCGCCCTCGCCGACCACCTCCCCCTTCTCGTCGAAGGCGCACTGCCCCGACACCGCCACGAACCGTCCGGTGCCCCAGACGACGTGGCTGTATCCGGTGCCGGGGGCGACGCCCTCCGGCGCGGCGATCCGGGTGAGGTGGCTGCCGGGGTGGCTGCTGTCGTCACTGCTGTGTGCGGATGAGGTCATGCGGACGATCATGCCCGCCCGGTCGTCAGCCCCGGAAGCCCAGGAGCCCGTGCAGGGCCGCGCCGCCCGCCGAGGACGGGACCGCCCGGGTCTGTGTCGTCGGCTTCGGGGCGGGCTGCGCCGGGCAGGCGGCGTCGGAGGCCTGACCCGTCCTCAGGTACGCCGCCAGCTTCTCGTCCAGGCACTTGTTGCCCGCCAGCGCGATGCCGTGGTTGCCCCCGCCCTGCTCCACCACCAGCGCCGAGCCCGCCAGCCGGTGCCGCATGCTCACCGCCCCCTCGTACGGGGTCGCCGCGTCCTCCGTGGCCTGGAACAGCAGCGCCCCGGGCAGCGCCGTGTTCGTGACGTCCGGGGCCCGGAGCGGCTCCGCCGGCCAGAACGCGCACGGCGCGTTGTACCAGGCGTTGTTCCAGGTCATGAACGGCGCCTTGGCGTGCGTGCGCCACATGTCGGCCCGCCACGTGTTCCAGTCCCTGGGCCACGCCGAGTCCCGGCACTGCACCGCCGTGTACACGCTGTAGGAGTTGCCCGCCGAGGGCTCCACCGCGCCGAACCGCTCGTACGCCGCCACCAGCGGCTTCGGGTCCTGCTTCACCGCGTACGCCGCGAACGCCTCGGCCAGGTGCGGCCAGTAGCCGTTGTAGTAGCCGCCCGGCATGTACGTGTCCTCCAGCTCGGCCGGCCCCACCTTCCCCCCGGCCGGGGTCCCGCGCAGCGCCTCGCGCATCGCGTACCAGCGCCGCTCGACGGCGGCCGGGTCGGTGCCCAGGTGGTACGTGGAGTCGTACTGCGCCACCCACGCCAGGAACGCCTTGTGGCGGGCGTCGAAGGCCTGGTCCTGGGCCAGGTTGTCCTCGTACCAGACCCCGCCCGGGTCGACCACGGAGTCCAGGACGAGGCGGTGCACCCGGTCCGGATGCAGCTTGGCGTACACCGCGCCGAGGTAGGTGCCGTAGGAGTAGCCGAAGTAGCTGAGCTTCGGCGCCGCCAGCGCCGTGCGCAGCACCTCCAGGTCGCGGGCGGCCGAGACGGTGCCCACGTACGGCAGCACGTCCGCGTGCTTGGCCTGGCAGGACTCGGCGAAGGAGCGCACCCGGTCCAGGTTGGCCCGCTCCGTCGCCGCGTCCAGCGGCACCGAGTCGGGCCGCACGGGCTTGAAGTGCCCGGCCCCGCAGTCCAGGGCGGGCTCGCTCCTGCCCACGCCCCGGGGGTCGAAGCCGATCACGTCGTAGCGGCCCGCCACGTCCTTGGGCAGGGCGGACGCGACGAACCCGGCCAGCGCGCGGCCGCTGCCGCCCGGGCCGCCGGGGTTGACCAGCAGGGGGCCCTCGAAGGAGGAGGCGGGGGCGGTGTGCGGGACCCGGGTCAGGGCCAGGGAGATCTGCCGCCCGGCGGGCCGCTCGTGGTCGAGGGGGACCTTGAGGGAGGCGCACTGCAGCGTCGGGTAGCGGGGGGTCGCGCAGCCGCTCCAGCGCAGCCCGGCGGCGGCCGGTGCGGGCGCGGGCGCCGGGGCGGCGGTGACGGGGCTCGCGAGGGCCGTGGCGACCGTGGAGATCGCCAGCAGCAGGGCGGCGCGCCTCTTCACGGGGCCGCGCTGCTTCGCGGGGTGCGGAACGGGGTGGAGCATGGGGCCTCCCAGCCGAGGGGTCTGGGCGGAATCGTCCCGGAAACCGCGCCCGGAAAGCGGTATTGGGCCGCCCATTGGCCCGATGTGATGACCCCTCGGGCGGCGTCCGGGTCACGACGCCGCCCACGCTGACGTACCGCGAGCCCGGCCGCCCCCGGCCCGCCCGGGCGCCCCCCGCCACCGAACCGGCCCGCGCACCACCGGTACGGGGGGCCGCAGATGGAGTACCCCCCACGCCGCCACGCCGGCCGCCCCGCCCCGCAGGGGCCCGTCCCGTGCCGACCCGCCCTCGCCGCGGGCGCTCGGGCCGGTCCGGAGGGCCGGGTTGCGGGGGGTCTTCCGTTCCGTGGGCGGGCCCGGATGCGGGCGGCCCGGATTTGGGCGGTCGCCCCGGAGGTGGTTGGCTTGCCGCGAAGAACGGACACAACTGCTGGAGGAACAGGTATGGCGCAGGTCGAGGCCACCACGGAGCGCATCATCGGGGCCGACGCGGAGACCGTCTTCGACGCGCTGGCGGACTACACCGGCACCCGGGGCAAGCTGCTCCCCGAGCACTTCAGCGAGTACGAGGTGCGCGAGGGCGGCGACGGCGAGGGCACCCTGGTCCACTGGAAGCTCCAGGCCACCAGCAAGCGCGTCCGCGACTGCCTGCTGGAGGTCACCGAGCCCACGGACGGCCAGCTCGTGGAGAAGGACCGCAACTCCTCCATGGTCACCACCTGGACCGTCACCCCGGCCGGCGAGGGCAAGTCCAAGGCCGTCGTCAGCACCGTCTGGAACGGCGCGGGCGGCATCGGCGGCTTCTTCGAGCGCACCTTCGCGCCCAAGGGCCTCGGCCGCATCTACGACACCGTCCTCGACAACCTGGCGCGCGAGGTCGAGGCCTGACCGGCGCCCCCCAGCCGCCGTCAGGGCAACTCCCCGCGCGCGGCTCACCGGTTCGGGTGGAATTCCCGGACCGCCGGCGGACGTCCCGGCCGCCCCGGCCGCACCCGCGTCAAGCCCCGCCCCCGCGCCCCGCGCGGCCCGGGCGTGGCCCCCGGGCCCGGGCGCGGCCGGACGGCTAGGGTGGGGATCCTGTCGACCCGACACCACCGGGGGGCCCGATGAAGATCCTCATCTCAGCCGACATGGAAGGCGCCACCGGCGTCACCTGGCCCGCCGACGTGCTGCCGGGGACCCCGCAGTGGGAGCGCTGCCGGTCCATGTTCACCTCCGACGTCAACGCCGCCGTCCTCGGCTTCTTCGACGGCGGCGCCGACGCGGTCCTGGTCAACGAGGCCCACTGGACCATGCGCAACCTGCTGCTGGAGAAGCTCGACGCCCGTGCCGAGATGATCACCGGCCGGCACAAGTCCCTCTCCATGGTCGAAGGCGTCCAGCACGGCGACGTCGACGGCGTCGCCTTCGTCGGCTACCACACCGGCGCCGGCAGCGAGGGCGTCCTCGCCCACACCTACCTCGCCAACTCCCTCACCGGGGTCTGGCTCGACGGACAGCGCGCGAGCGAGGGCGTCCTCAACGCCCAGGTCGTCGCCGAGTACGGAGTCCCCGTCATCCTCGTCACCGGCGACGACCTGACCTGCGCCGACGCCGCCGGCTACGCCCCGGACGCGCGCACCGTCGCCGTCAAGGACCACGTCTCGCGCTACGCGGCCGTCTGCCGCACCCCGGCCCGTACCGCCGCCGACATCCGGGCCGCCGCCACCGAGGCGGTGAAGCTCGCCGTCCGGCACGAACCGGTGCGCGGCGGCCCGCACACGATGGAGGTGGAGTTCGACGCGGAGCACCTGTCGATGGCCGCCACCGTCGTCCCGGGCGTCGAACGGACCGGTGAGCGCCGGATCGCGTACACCAGCGGGACCATGTACGAGGCGATCCGCACCTTCAAGGCGGTCACCACGGTCGTCTCGGCGGCTCTGGAGGAGCAGTATGGCTGACATGGAACGGCTGGACGGCGGCCCCGGCGCTGCGCACCCCCACGGGACCGAGCCCCCCGCGCCCGGGGAGGCCCTGGACGCGGCGGCCTTCGACGAAGTGGTCGCGTTCACCTCGGAGCTCATCCGCATCGACACGAGCAACCGGGGCGGCGGCGACTGCCGGGAACGGCCCGCCGCCGAATACGCCGCCGAGCGGCTCGCCGCCGCCGGGCTGGAACCCGTCCTCCTCGAACGCACCCCGGGCCGCACCAACGTGGTGGCCCGCCTGGAGGGCACCGACCCCTCCGCCCCCGCCCTCCTCGTCCACGGCCACCTCGACGTGGTCCCGGCAGAGGCCGCCGACTGGAGCGTCGACCCCTTCTCCGGGGAGGTCCGCGACGGGGTGGTCTGGGGCCGCGGCGCGGTCGACATGAAGAACATGGACGCGATGGTGCTGGCCCTCGTCCGGGCCTGGGCGCGCACCGGCGCCCGGCCGCGGCGGGACGTCGTCATCGCCTTCACCGCCGACGAGGAGGACAGCGCCGTCGACGGCTCCGGCTTCCTCGCCGACCACCACCCGCACCTCTTCGAAGGCTGTACCGAGGGCATCGGTGAGTCCGGCGCCTTCACTCTGCACACCGGGGCCGGCCGGGCCCTCTACCCCATCGCCGCCGGTGAACGCGGCACAGCCTGGCTGAAGTTGACCGCGCGCGGCACCACCGGGCACGGCTCCAAACCCAACCGGGACAACGCCGTCACCCGCCTGGCCGCCGCCGTCGCCCGCATCGGGGCGCACGAGTGGCCGCCGCGCCTCACCGACACCGTCGCCGCCTGCATCACCGAACTCGCCTCCCTCCAGGGACTGTCCGTCGACCCGCGCGCCCCCGGCACCGACCTCGAAGCGGTCCTCGGCAAACTCGGCCCGGCCGCCGCCCTGGTCGAGGCCACCCTGCGCAACAGCGCCAACCCCACGATGTTCAGCGCCGGTTACAAGCTCAACGTGATCCCCGGCCACGCCACCGCCCACGTCGACGGCCGCACCCTGCCCGGCGGCGAGGCCGAGTTCGCCGCCGTCCTCGACGAACTCACCGGCCCCGGCGTCGACTGGGAGTTCCACCACCGCGAGGTCGCCCTCGAAGCCCCCGTGGACGGCCGGACCTACGCCGTCCTGCGCGAGGCCGTCGAACACTTCGACCCCGACGGGCACGCCGTCCCGTTCTGCATGGCGGGCGGCACCGACGCCAAACAGTTCTCCCGCCTCGGCATCACCGGCTACGGCTACTCCCCGCTCAAGCTGCCGCCCGGCTTCGACTACTGGTCCCTCTTCCACGGCGTGGACGAACGGGTCCCGGTCGACGCCCTGCACTTCGGCGTCCGCGTCCTGGACCGCGCCCTGCGGACCCTGTGATGGGGGCCCGGTGATGGCGGCGGCCGCCGCCTGCGCCCCCTACGGCAGCTGGCCCTCGCCGCTCACCGCCGCCCAGGCGGCCGCCCACGACGGACGCCCCGAGTACCTCGGCACCATCGGCCCCGAGGTGTGGTGGACCGAGCCCCGCCCCGAGGAGGGCGGCCGCCGCACCCTGGTGCGCCGGCCCGCCGACGGCGGCCCCGCCCGGTCGGTGCTCCCCGCCCCCTGGAACGTGCGCAGCCGGCTCACCGAGTACGGCGGCCTGCCCTGGGCGGGGGCCGAACGGGCCGACGGGGGACCGCTGGTGGTCTTCGTCCACCACGCCGACCAGCGGCTCTACGCCTACGAGCCCGACGCCCCCGGCGCCCCGACGCCCCGCCCCCTCACCCCGCTCTCGGCGGTCGGCGGCGGGCTGCGCTGGGCCGACCCGGTACTGCGCGGCGGCGAAGTGTGGTGCGTGCTGGAGGAGTTCACCGGCCCCGCCCCCGGCGACGTGCGCCGCGTCGCGGCGGCCGTCCCGCTCGACGGCTCCGCCGCCGACGACCGGTCCGCCGTACGGGAGCTCACCGGCGACCGCCACCGCTTCCGCACCGGGCCGAAGCCCTCACCCGACGGGCGCAGCGCGGCCTGGCTGGTGTGGGACCACCCCCGGATGCCCTGGGACGGCACGGAACTCCAGCTGGCCGACGTCCGCCCCGACGGCACGCTCGGCCCGGCCCGTACGGTGCTCGGCGGGCCGGCCGAGGCCGTGGCCCAGGCGGCGTGGGCGGCCGACGGGAGCCTGCTCGCGGTGAGCGACCGCAGCGGCTGGTGGAACCCCTACCGGGTGGACACCGGCGGCGGCCCGCCCGTCAACCTGTGCCCCCGCGAAGAGGAATTCGGCGGCCCCCTGTGGAAGCCGGGCCTGACCTGGCTGGCCCCGCTCCCGGAAGGACCGGTGGCCGTCCTGCACGGGCGCGGCTCCTCCCTCCTGGGCGTCCTCGACCCCGACAGCGGCGACCTGGTGGACGCCGCCGGACCGTGGACGGCCTGGCAGCCGGGCCTGGCCGTCAGCGGCACCCGCGTCTACGGGATCGCCGCCAGCCCGCGCAGCGCGTACGAGGTTGTCGAGCTGGACACCGCCACCGGGCACGCCCGGGTGGTCGGTGCCCGGGCCGCGGACCCGGTGGACCCGGCGTACTACCCCGAGCCGCAGAGCCGCACCTTCCCCGGCCCGGGCGGCCGCGAGATCCACGCCCACGTCTACCCGCCCCACCACCCCGCCCTGCGCGCCCCCGCCGAGGAGCTGCCCCCGTACGTGGTGTGGGCGCACGGCGGCCCCACCGACCACGTGCCGCCCGTACTGGACCTGCACATCGCCTACTTCACCTCGCGCGGCATCGGCGTCGTCGAGGTGAACTACGGAGGCTCCACCGGCTACGGCCGCGCCTACCGCGAACGGCTGCGCGAACAGTGGGGCGTGGTGGACGTGGAGGACTGCGCGGCCGTGGCCCGCGCCCTGGCCGACGAGGGCACCGCCGACCCCGCCCGCCTCGCCATCCGCGGCGGCAGCGCGGGCGGCTGGACGGCCGCCGCCTCCCTGGCCGCCGGCGGCCAGTACGCGTGCGCCGCGATCATCTACCCGGTCCTGGACCTGCGGGGCTTCGCCGCCGAGACCCACGACCTGGAGTCGCACTACATCGACGGCCTGGCCGGCCCGCCGCAGACCCTGGAACTGCGCTGCCGGGAACGCTCACCCGTGGCCCGCGCCGCCCGGATCACCGCCCCGTTCGTCCTCCTCCAGGGACTGGACGACCCGGTCTGCCCGCCCGCGCAGGCGGAACGGCTGCTGGCCGCCCTGCGCACCCGCACCCCGGCGGTCCCGCACGCGTACCTCACCTTCGAGGGCGAGGGCCACGGCTTCCGCCGTGCGGACACGATGGTCCGCGCCCTTGAGGCGGAACTCTCCCTGTACGCCCAGGTCTTCGGCCTGGACCGGCCGGACGTACCGCGCCTGGAGCTGGACGGGGGCTGAACGCGGCGCCTCAGGACCCGCCCCCTTCGCTGGCGGAGCCCCCGCTGCGGCCCGGCCACCCGCCGTCCTCGTCGAGCAGCGAGGCGGTACCGGCGCACCACACCGGGGGGGCGGGGTCGGGTCTCAGGCCGTGTGGAGCCAGACGCGCAGCGGGCCGATGGGGGTGAAGCCGGCGCGGACGGCGGTGTGCAGGTCTTCGCCGTGCTCGTAGCCGACCACCGGCAGGCCGGGCCAGTGGCGGGCGGCCGTGGTCAGGGCGGTGGCCCAGGCGGAGTCGGTGGCCTGCCCGTTCCGGCCGAACACGTTCGAGACGCCCACCACGCCGCCGCCCGTGCTGAGGACGGCCCCGGCCGCGATCCGGGGCCCGTCGTAGCCGGCCAGGAAGACGATGCCCTCCCGCACCAGCCCGGGGTGGAACAGCCCCGTGCCCTCCCCGCCGGACCAGGCCGCCTCCCAGGACCGCAGCTGCCCGTGGGGCCCCTCGACCTCGGCCCACTCCAGCCCGCCCCCGGCCGGTCCGGCAGCGGCCCCCGCCGGGCGGTGGATCCACTGCGCCTCGAACAGCACCTCGAACCCGGCCGGGGCCAGGTCGAGCGAGGCGAAGCTGTCCTTCACCGAGCAGCCCGGGGTGGCGGTGTCGACCCCGGCGAGGACGTCGGCGGCCGACGCCCCGGGGGTGAGCGTGACGGCGTCGGGGTACAGCGGCGGCGTACGCCGCGGGCTGCACCACAGGGTGCGGCGGAAGTGGCCGCCGCGGGAAACGGCGCCGCACCACTCGGCGTTGTTGCGGGCGGCCGCGCGGAGCAGCTCGGAGGTGTCCGGTTCGATGATCACCCGGGGATGCTGCCACGGCGCGTAGCCTGGAGCGATGCCATATTCCACGTCCCCGTACCTGAGGGAGGGCGCGCGGGTCGGGCTGCGCCCGTTCCGGCCCGCCGACGGACCGGAGTTCACCGCCCGGGTCCGCGAGAGCCGCGCGCTGCACGAGCCGTGGCTGTACCCGCCGGACACCCTCGAGGCGTACGAGCCGTACGCCGCCGGCCTGGCGGAAGGCGGACTCCGGGCCGGCTTCCTGGTCTGCGAGCTCGCGGGCGGGGCCATCGCCGGGTTCGTCAACGTCAACAACATCGTGCGGGGCGCCTTCCAATCCGGGGCGCTGGGGTACGGGGCCTTCGCGCACGCGGCGGGACGGGGGCTGCTGGGGGAAGGGCTGGACCTCCTCCTGGCCCACGCCTTCGCCGACACCGGCCTCGCACTGCACCGGCTGGAGGCGAACATCCAGCCGGGGAACACGGCGTCGATCGCCCTGGTGCGGGGGAGGGGGTTCCGGTTGGAGGGCCTGTCCCCGGACTTCCTCCACGTCGCGGGCGCCTGGCGCGACCACGAACGCTGGGCCGTCACCGCCCCGGCACCCTGACGGCGCACGGCGGCGCCCGCGCCCGCACCCGCACCCGGACACACGCTCGGCCGCGCCCCTTTGCGTAATCCTGACCGGTGGTCATGTGCGGAACCCCTGTGCACCGACCCCACCGCCGTGTTCCATTCCCCCATGGCCACCACCGTCCGACGTGTCCCACTGACCCTCCCCGCCGCCCCCCTGGGCCCGGACAACCCCCTGCCCGCCCTCCGCGCCCCCGACGGGGTGCACGAGCTGGACGAGCGCTCGCGTGCGGGGCTGCCGCGCGACATGGCCCGTCAGATCGGGTACGAGCCGCTGCGCTCCCTGCTCCCGGTCCGGATCCGCGACGGGTACGGACGGCGGCGCGAGGAGCGGGAGTTCGAGGCCGTCGTCATCGACAACGGACGGCTGCGCGCCACCGTGCTGCCCGGCCTCGGAGGGCGGATCCACTCCCTCGTCCACCTGCCCACCGGCCGTGAACTCCTCTACCGCAACCCGGTGTTCCAACCCGCGAACTTCGCCCTCAACGGCGCCTGGTTCTCCGGCGGCGTCGAGTGGAACATCGGCGCGACCGGCCACACCGCCCTGTCCTGCGCCCCGTTGCACGCCGCGCTCGTGCCCGCGCCCGACGGCGGGGTGATGGTGCGGCTGTGGGAGTGGGAGCGGCTGCGCGACCTGCCGTTCCAGGTGGACCTGTGGCTGCCGGAGGACTCGGACTTCCTGTACGTCGGGGTCCGCGTGCGCAACCCGCACGAACGGCCCGCCGCCGTCTACTGGTGGTCCAACACGGCCGTCCCCGAGAACTCCGGCACCCGGGTCCTCGCCCCCGCCGAGGAGGCCTGGCACTTCGGGTACGAGCGGGCGCTGCGCCGGATCCCCGTCCCCCGGTGGGAGGAGGCGGACCGCAGCTACCCGCTGGACAGCACCTATCCCGCCGACTTCTTCTACGAGGTCGAGCCCGCGGCCGCCGCCCGCCCCTGGATCGCCGCCCTGGACGCCGACGGGCACGGCCTGGCGCAGGCCTCCACGAGGCTGCTGCGCGGGCGCAAGCTGTTCGTGTGGGGCGCGGGCCCGGGCGGCCGGCGCTGGCAGGAATGGCTGACGGAACCCGGCACCGGCGGCTACGCGGAGATCCAGGCGGGGCTCGCCCGGACCCAGCTGGAACACGTACGGCTGGACGCCGGGGCGGAGTTCAGCTGGCTGGAGGCGTACGGGCCGCTGTCCGCGGACCCGGCGGCGGTGCACGGCGCCGACTGGGCGCAGGCGCGCGCCGCCGCCGGGTCCGCACTGGACGAGGCGCTCCCGCCCGGCGCCCTGGACGCGGCGCACGAGGCGTGGCGGCGCGGCTGCGCCGACGCCGAGCCGGACGGCGGGCCCGGGCAGTGGCTGGCGCGGGGCTCGGGCTGGGGCGCGCTGGAGGTGCTGCGCGGGGGCTACGCCCTGCCCGGTACGCCGTTCCCCGAGGCCGTCCTGGAGGAGGCCCAGGAACCCTGGCTGGCGCTGTGGCGGACCGGTGTCCACCCGGCGCCGCGGCGGGTGGTGCCGCCGGGGCCGAGCCTGGTCGCCGCGCACTGGCGGGACATGCTGGAGACCGCCCCGGCCGACCCGCTGACCGAGTACCACCTGGGCGTGGCCCAGTGGCACGCGGGGGACACGGCCCAGGCCGTACGCAGCTGGGAGCGCGGGCTGGCGCTGGCGCCGTCGCGGTGGCCGCTGCTGAGGTGCCTGGCGGTGGCGGACGCGCTGGCCGGGGATCCGGAGCGGGCGGCCGACCGGTACGCGGAGGCGTTCGAGGACCTGGCGGCGGAGAGCCGGGGCGGCGAGGCGTGGACGGCCGCCGAGTCCGCGCTGGGCCGCGAGGCGATGACCGCCCTGCTGGCGGCGGGCCGGCCGGCCGGGGCGCGTGCGGTGTGGGAGCGGCTGCGGCCGGCCCTGCGGGAACAGGGGCGCTTCCGGCTGCTGGCCGCGCGGCTGCTCGCGGCGGAGGGGCACGTGGGCGCGGCCCGGCGGGTCTTCGAGGAGGGCTTCGAGCCGGCGGACCTCCGGGAGGGGGAGGAGACGCTGGCGGAGGTCTGGTCGACGGTCTCGGCCGCCCCCCTCCCGGCGCCGTACGACTTCCGCATGCGTCCGCCTGTGTAGCCCCGGGTCCCGCTGCGCGGTGCCGTCTCCCCGCCCCGCCCTTCACCCTCCCCCAGCTACCGCTGGGACGTGCCCCTGGGAACGGAGGAGGTGGGGTCCCCCCGGACGGAGTCCGGGGGAGGGTAGGGGACCTCGCCCCGCGCAGCGCTCAGGCCCGGCACAGCAGCTCCCCGTTCAGGACCGAGAACCACGCGTCGGGCTCGGCCCCCCACGCCCGCCACGCGCCCGCGACCTGGGACAGGTCGTCCTTCGTCGCGTGCCCCCCGCCCACGGCGACCTCCGCGTACGAGGACGCCGTCGTCCGGTCCGCCCACAGCCCGGACCACCACGCCACCTCGTCCGGCGTCGCGTAGCACCACGCCGTCGCCGACGCCCGTACCTCGGTGAAGCCCGCCGCCCGGGCCCACGACAGCAGCCGCCGGCCGGCGTCCGGCTCGCCGCCGTTCGCGCGGGCCACCCGGCGGTACAGCTCCTGCCACTCCTCCAGCCCCGGCGTCGCCGGGTACCAGGTCATCGCCGCGTAGTCGGCGTCACGGACGGCCACGATCCCGCCCGGCCGGCACACCCGCCGCATCTCCCGCAGGGCCTGTACGGGGTCGCCCACGTGCTGCAGCACCTGGTGGGCGTGGACCACGTCGAAGGCGTCGTCCGGGAAGTCCAGCGCGTGGACGTCCGCCACCGCGAAGTCCACCGACCCCTCCAGACCCCGCTCCGCCGCGTACGCGCCCGCCGACTCCAGGACGTCCGCCGCCGCGTCGACCGCCGTGACCCGCCCGCCGGGGGCCACCAGTTCCGCCAGGTCCGCGGTGATGGTGCCCGGCCCGCAGCCGACGTCCAGTACCCGCATGCCGGGCCGCAGCTCGCCGATCAGGTACGCGGCCGAGTTGGCGGCGGTGCGCCAGCGGTGCGAGCGCAGGACCGACTCGTGGTGGCCGTGCGTGTAGACGGCCGTCTCGTGTGCCTGGACCTCGCTCATGGTGGGCTCCTCCTCGTCGTCGAAGTGCTGTGATCACCGTAGGGGATTGGACCGCGATGCGAGATCACCGTTTTGACATGTGGACACGATGCCTTCGCCCCAAGGGGATTGACCGGGTCGACGGCAGGGCAGTGGCAAGGGAGTGCGGGGACGAGGACAGTGGGCCGCAGGGGGACGCCGAGGACGGTGAGGACGATGCCGCAGACCCTGCCGGAGAGCCTGCCGGAACAGCACGCCGCGGCTCTGCGGCTGTTCGGCGAGCGGGTGCGGGCCGTCGCGGACGGCCAGTGGGCGGCGCCGACCCCCTGCACCGAGTGGACCGTGCGGGACCTGGTCAACCACGTCACCGGCGAGCAGCTCTGGGCCGTGCCGCTGGTCACGGAGGGGCGGACGGCGGCGGAGGTCGGGGACGAGCTGTCCGGGGACCTGCTCGGCGAGGACCCCGTGGGGGCGTGGGAGCGGGCCGCGGCCGTCGCGCGGGCGGCCTTCGCCGCGCCCGGGGCGCTGGACCGCACGGTCCGGCTCTCGTACGGGCCGACGCGCGCGGCGGCGTACTGCGCGGAGCTGACCGCCGACTGCGTCGTCCACGCCTGGGACCTCGCACGGGCCGTCGGCGCGGACGACCGGCTGCCGGCCGGGCTCGTCGAGTTCGCCCTCGAGGAGGTCATGCCGTACGCCGACGGGCTCGCCGCGAGCGGGATGTTCGACGCGCCGCTGGAGGTGCCGGCCGGGGCGGACGCCCAGACCAGGCTCCTGGCCCTGCTGGGGCGGCGCGGATGAGGCTCCGGGGGCGGAAAGGATGCGTGAGCCACGCGCGCGGGTAGCGGGCATTGCGGCGGAAATAATCGTATAAAGGGCACGTCTGGAGGCGCGTCCGGAGAGCAAGTCCGGAGGGCAGGTCCTTCCGGAGGGCAGGTCCGGAGGGTGCGCCGATCGGCGGCCGCGGCATCGGCCGCGGGGCGACAGGCAGCGGGCAGCGGGAAGGCGGGGCACGTGGCGGGGATGGCCGAGGGGACGACGGAAGGGCCGGCCGGGGCCGGGGTGTGGCGCCTGGCGCCGGAGGGGCGCGGACCGGTCAGGTACGGACCGCCGGCCCCCGAGCCGGGCCTGCCCGTCCTGCCGGAGCTGCGGGCCGTCCTCGCCGGGGCGGCGGACCGGGCCGCCCCCGAACCCCCGGGCGGCGGGGAGGCCGTACGCGAGGCCGCCTGCCGGCACTGGGCACGGCGCGGCCTCCCCACCGAGCCGGAGTACGTGGCCGCCGGGCCGGGCGCGCCCGCCCTGCTGCTCGCACTGCTCGGCGCCTACGGCGGCGACGTGATGCTGCCGCGGCCCTGTCCCGCCTGGTGGACGCCACAGGTCCGGCTGCTGGGACGGCGGGCCTACCACGTGCCGACCCCGGCCGAGTGCGGCGGCGTACCGGACCCGTACGCCCTGCTGGAGACCGTACGGCGGGTGCGCGCCGAGGGCGGCGACCCGCGCGTGCTGCTGCTCTCGGTGGCCGACGACCCGACCGGCACCGTGCCGCCGCCCGAGATGCTGCGCGAGGCCTGCGAGGCGGCCGAGACCGCCGGGCTGTTCGTGGTCAGCGACGAGAGCTGGCGCGACACCGTCCACCGGCCGCACGACACGCTCGTGCTGAGCCCCGCCGAGATGCTGCCGGACACGGCGGCCGTGCTGACGGACCTGTCCGGCGCGCTGCTGCCGGGCGGCTGGCCCGCCGCCGTGGCCCGCTTCCCCGCCACCCCGCGCGGCACCTGGCTGCGCGCCCGCACCCTCGACATCCTCACCGCCACCGGCGCACTGCCGGCCGGCCCGGTCGCGGTGGCCGCCGCGCACGCCTTGGAGGAGCCGGACGCCGTCGCCGGGCGGGCCTACGCGGCGGCCGCCCTGCACGGTGTGGTGGCGGCGGCCGTGCACCGGGAGCTGCTGGCCGTCGGGGCGCTCGCCCGGCCCCCGCAGGCCGGCCGCCACCTGTACGCGGACCTCACCCCGCTGCGCGCGGGCCTGGCCCGGCACGGGGTGGGCGACGCGATGGAGCTGGAGGACTGGCTCGGCGCGCGGCTGGGCTCGCCGACGCCCGGCGGGCAGCGGTTCGCGGACGACCTGGGCGCGCTCCGCGTCCGGCTGTCGACCGGACCGCTGCTGGGCGCCACCCCGCAGGAGCGGCTCGTCGCGCTCGGCTCCCGCGCGCCGCTGGAGCTGCCGCACGTCCGGGGCGCCCTCGACCTGCTCGGCTCGGTGCTGGCCGGGCTGGCCGACTGAAGCCGACGCCGGGGCCCGCCCGGCCGGCGCTGAACGGAGACCGCCAGATGAGGGACCACCCGCAGCCCCCGCTCACCACCACCCCCGCCCCACCGGGCCGCCCGCACGCGCCCACGGGCCCGTACCCGTCCGGTGCGCCCCCTGCCGGGGCCGCCGTACCCGCGGCCGCCGTACCCCCGGCCCCGGTACCCCCGGCCCCGGTACCCCCGGCCGCGGTACCCCCGGCTCCGGCTGCCGTCCCCCCTCCCCGGCCCCTCGGGGAGGTGCGGAGCTGGCCGCGGTCGTTCGCGGACCGGCTGACCACACCGCTGCCCGGGGTGCGGGCCTTCGCGCGGCTGGCGCGGGAAGGGGCCTTCCGGCCGGGGCCCGAGGGGCTGAGGGGGATTCCCGACCTGCCGTACCGCCCCGCGCCGCTGCCCGCCGTGGGGCCCGGCGAGGTCGGGGTGACCTGGGCCGGGCACGCCTCCTGGGTGGTGCGCACCGGCGGGCTGACGGTGCTCACCGACCCCGTCTGGTCCCGGCGGATCCTCGGCACCCCGGCCCGGATGACGCCCCCGGGGGTGCGCTGGGAGGAACTGCCGCCGGTGGACGCCGTGGTGATCAGCCACAACCACTACGACCACCTCGACGCCCCCACCCTCAGGCGGCTCCCCCGGGACACGGCCCTGTTCGTGCCCGCCGGGCTCGCCCGCTGGTGCCGCCGCCGCGGCTTCCGCAGGGTGACCGAGCTCGACTGGTGGGAGTCCGCCGAACTGGGCGGCGTGCGCTTCGAGTTCGTCCCCGCGCACCACTGGTCCAAGCGCTCCCTGCTGGACACCTGCCGCACCCTGTGGGGCGGCTGGCTGCTCACCGACCGGGCCGGCGGCGGCCGCACGGTGTACTTCGCGGGGGACACCGGCTACGGGCACTGGTTCGGCGAGATCGGAGCCCGCCACCCCGCCATCGACCTCGCGCTCCTGCCCATCGGGGCCTACGCCCCGCGCTGGTGGCTGCGCGACGTGCACGCCGACCCGGAGGAGGCCGTGCGGGCCTTCCTCGACCTCGGCGCCCGCCGGATGGCCCCGATGCACTGGGCCGCCTTCGTCCTCTCCGCGGAGCCGGTCATGGAACCCCTGCACCGCGTCCGGGCCGCCTGGGCCCGGGCCGGCCTGCCCCGCGAGGACCTCTGGGACCTGCCGGTCGGCGCCTCCCGCACCTTCGGCGCGGCCGCCGGGACGCCGGCCCGGGACCCTTCCGCCGCGCGTGCGGCCCCGTAGGATCGACTTCCATGGACCTCCCCGGCACGGACGTGCGGATGACCGCCCCGCCCCCGGGCCGGGTGACCCTCTCGGACCGCCGCACGCGGCGCAGTTGGGAGGTGGAGCTCGCCCCCTACCGGCTCGCGGTGTTCCCCGTCACCCAGGCCCTCTACGCCGAGGTCACCGGCGCCCGCCCGAGCACCGCCCGCGGCGACCGGCTGCCCGTCGAGGGGGTCTCCTGGTGGGACGCGGTCCGCTTCTGCAACACCCTCTCCCTGCGCACGGGCCTCACCCCCGCCTACGCCCTCGACGGGGGCCGGGCCGACTGGGACCGGACCGCCGACGGGTACCGGCTGCCGACCGAGGCCGAATGGGAGCACGCCTGCCGCGCGGGCACGGACGGACCCCACTACGGCCCCCTCGACGAGATCGCCTGGTACCGCGCCAACTCGGCGGAGGCCCTCCACGAGGTCGGCGGCAAACGGCCCAACCCCTGGGGCCTGCACGACATGCTCGGCAACGTCTGGGACTGGTGCTGGGACGTCTACGACCCCGAGGTCTACGGCGGCTACCGGGTGCTGCGCGGCGGCGGCTGGTTCGACGAGCACTGGAGCCTGCGCGCCTCCGCCCGCCGCCGCAGCCACCCCGACTTCCGGGTCGACGACGTGGGGTTCCGGCTGGCCAGGTCCGGTCCGGCCGATCCGGCTGACATGCCCCTGTCGTAGATCACCGGCCTGGCATACCGTGCCACCACGGAACATCCCCGTGGAGGAAGGCGCGTACGCACGTGGACGACGGTGAGCTGCTGTTCCTGGGCGCGGCCCGGCAGGCGGAGCTGGTGAGGGCGGGGAAGGTGACGGCGCGGGCCCTCGCGGAGGCCTCGCTGCGGCGGATCGAGGCGATCGACCCGCAGCTGGGCGCGTTCCGCGTGGTGCGCGCCCGGGAGCAGGTCCTCGCCGAGGCCGACGCCCGCGACGCCGCCCTGGCGGCCGGCGCAGAACTGCCCCTGGCGGGCGTGCCCGTCGCGGTCAAGGACGAGCTCGACCTCGAAGGGGAGGTCACCACCTTCGGCGGCGCCGCCAACCTCACCCCGGCCGCCCGCGACGGCGAGGCGGTGCGGCGGCTGCGGGCGGCCGGCGCGGTGGTCGTCGGCAAGACCGCGATGCCGGAGTTCGGGCAGTGGCCGTTCACCGAGTCCGCCGCCCACGGACGCACCCGCAACCCCTGGGACACCACCCGCACCCCCGGCGGATCCAGCGGCGGCAGCGCCGCCGCCGTGGCGGCCGGCCTGGTCGGCGCCGCGCTCGGCGGCGACGGCGGCGGGTCCATCCGCATCCCCGCCGCCTGCTGCGGCCTGTTCGGCCTCAAACCGCAGCGCGGCCGCGTCCCCACCGCCCCGCAGCCCCACCTCTGGCACGCCCTCGGCACCATCGGCCCGCTCACCCGCGGCGTGGCCGACAGCGCCCTGCTGTACGACGTCCTCGGCGGACCGGCGGAGGGCGACCGCTGGGCGGCCCGGCCCACCGCGACCAGCTTCGTCCGGGCGGCCGCCACCGAGCCGGGCCGGCTGCGGATCGCCTGGTCGGCCAAGCCCGCCGTGCCCGGCGTACGCCCCCACCCCGAGCACGTGGCCGCCCTGCGGCGGACCGCGCAGCTGCTCGGCGAACTCGGGCACGACGTACGGGAGGTGACGCCGCGCTACCCCGACGCCACGGCGGCGTTCCTCCCGCAGTTCTGCGGGGGAGTGCGGGCGGAGGCGGCGGTCGTGGAACGGCCGGAGCTCCTGGAGCGCCGCACCCGGCAGACGCTGCGGCTGGCGCGGCTGGTCCCGGAGGCCGCGGTGGAACGGGCCGTACGGGCGGGGGAGCGGTTGGCGGTCCGGGCCGAGCGGGTCTTCGCCGGGGCGGACCTGCTGCTCACCCCGACCCTCGCCGCCCGGCCGCGCGCGGTCGGGGCGCTGGACGGGGCGGGGCTGGCGGGGGCGCTGCTGCGGTCGCGGCCGATGGTGGCGTACACCGCGCTGTGGAACGTGACGGGGCACCCGGCCGCGTCCGTCCCGGCGGGATTCGGGACGGACGGCCTGCCGCTCGCCGTCCAGCTGGTCGGGCGGCCGCACGACGAAACCACCCTCGTGAGCGTGGCCGCCCAACTGGAATCCGCCCGCCCATGGACGCCCCGCGTCCCGCCCCTGTCGACCCCCTGACCGGCCGCGGTACAGCTGCGCGGGGGCTGGGTCCCCGCCCCGCCCTTCCACCGTTCCCAGGGGCTCCGCCCCTGACCCCGATACCGTGCGC
>NZ_JBHVUQ010000153.1:0-17700 GCF_042884105.1 Streptomyces sp. NPDC058157 | reverse complement strand
GCCCGCCCCGGACGACACCCCACCCCGGCACCGACCCCGGCCACCCCCGACCCCGCAACCCGCCTGGCCACGGCAAAGGCACCGCCCCCGAACCGCCCAGCCACGGCAACGGCACCCCCGCCCCCGCAACCGCCCGGCCAGGGCAGACGGCTACCCCTCCGCCGGCGCCCGCCCCGTCAACGCCGCCAGGCTGGAGCGGACGTGGTTCATGTGCGCCCGCATCTCCTCCTGCGCCTCCGCGTGCTCCCGCAGGATCCGGTCCGTCTCCCGCCCCACCCGCTCCTGCCGCACCCGCGCCTGCGCCACCAGCTCCGCCGCCCGCGCCTCCGCGTCCTCCTGCCCGTGCCGCGCCGACTCCTCCGCCTCCGCGAACCCCCGCCGCGCCTCCGCCAACCGCCCCTGCGCGTACCGCTCCATCTCCGCGAGCCGCGCCTCCAGCTCCGCCTCCCGCGCCGCCGCCTCCCGCCCGGCCGCGTCCCACCGCTCGACCTGCTCCTGCTCCCGCTCCGCGAGCAACGCCTGCGACCGCCGCCGCGTCTCCGCCAGCCCGGCCTGCGCCTCGGCCCGCCACCCGGCGGCCTCCTCACGCGCCGCCGCCCGCACCTCGTCCGCCTCCCGCTGCGCCCGCAACAGCCCCTGCCGCGCCCGCACCTCGGTCTGCTCCCGCACCGCCTCCGCGTCGTGCCGCGCCAGCTCCGCCACCCGGTCCGCGTGCGCCTCGGCCGCGCCCGCCGCCTCCACCGCGTCCGCCCGCGCGTCCGCCCGCAGGACCTCCGCCTCCTCCTGGGCCAGCGACAGGATCCGCCGGGCGCGCTCGCTCAGCTCGTCGTACGTCTGCGGAGCCAGCGCCGACACCGCCGCGCGCAGCCGCTCCGCCTCCTCCTCCATCTGCCGTGCCAGAACGGTCAGCCGTGCCACCCGTTCCCAGGCCTCGTCCCGGCTCCCGGCCAGCCGGGCGACGTACCGGTCGACGTCCTCCGGCCGGTAGCCGCGGCCACCGCGCACGGTCGAGAAACCCTGGGGTCCGTGAGGTGACATGGGTGCACTCATCCTGGAAGCGCCTCTCTCGCGGGGATTCCCGTCAAGGATGCGTCATTTGAGGCCAGAAGCCTGAATGGCCGGGCCGGGACCCCCGTCGAGGGTCCCGGCCCGGCCATTCATCCGATCACCGACGCGGCCCGATCAGAGCAGTCCGTCCCACATCTGCTCCAGCAGCACCGACCACCAGCTCTCCGGCGAAGCCAGCGCCGCGCTGTCGAGCCCCGCCAGATTCGCCTGGAAATCGACGGTCCAACGCCCCGCCTGCTCCGGCGTCAGATGCTGCCGCAGCCGCCACATGTGACCCAGCATCGCCAGCGACCGCGCGAACTGCGGCAGGCTCGAGTTCACGAACTGCGGCGGCACGGGCGCCCCGCCCGGACCGCCCTCCACCGGCACCGCCACGATGTGCGCCGTCCCGTACTGCACGCACAGCGCCTTGCCGAAGTCGCTGCCGACCACCAGGTACGAACCCGCGTCCGACGCCGGCTGCACCTGCCGCTGCGCGGCCAGCTCGGCCAGCGTCGGCACCGGCTGCCCGGGCACGGCCTGCGCCCAGAAGAACGGCCCGAAATCGACGGGCAGACCGGCCCACATCAGCGTCTGCGCCACGATCTCCGGCACACCCTGACGCGACACCGCCCGCTGGTCGAAGCGGAAGATCCCCTGCGGCCCGAAGGCACCCGCCAGCTCCTGCGCGATCGCGTCCATCGGGATCGCCGGCTGGAGCGGGACCTGCGGCAGCGGCGCCCGGACCGGCGCCGGCCGCGCCGGACCGTCCGCCACCTGGTGCAGCTCACCCTGATGGGTGAGCAGGTGCCGCATGCCCTGCTGACGGCCCGCGTGGTCGGTCCCGTACGGGGCCACGCTCGTGATCCGCACCTGCGGCCACGTCTCCCGGATCATCCGGGCGCAGTAACCGCCGGGCAGCTCACACGAGGCCAGCTCGGTGTGCAGCTCCAGCACCTGCTGCGGCGGCACGTTCATCGCACGGAGCTCGTACAGGATCTGCCACTCGGGGTGCGGGGTACCGGGCGCCGAGCGGCGGATGAGCTGCTGCTCGGAGCCGTCGGGCGCACGGTAGCGGAGCACGGCCTGGTAACCCGGGCCGACCGTGGGCGCGCCGGACGGGGCACCCGGCGCCTGCCCCGCGGGCCCACCGGGCGGCGCGGACGGCGCGGACGGCGCCGACGGCGGCCCGGGCGGCGGAACGGTACCGGGCCCCGCCAGCATCGTCGCGGCGTGCTGCATACCGCCCCCGGGCGCACCGGGAGCCCCAGGGGCACCAGGAGCTCCGGGCGGCCCCGGCGGCTGCACGACGGCCGGACCGGCCAGCATCGTGGCGGCATGGTCGAGCCCGCCCCCGAGCGAACCACCGCCCCCACCGGGAGCACCGGGAGGCGCGGGCGGAGCCACCGGCGCACCCGGAGGCCCGGGCGGCTGCGGCGGCTGCACGACCGCCGGCCCCGCGAGCATCGTCGCGGCGTGCTGCAACCCGCCCCCGAGCGAACCGCCCGGCGCACCGGGAGGCGCCGGCGCGGCGGGAGCGCCGGGAGGCGCGGGCGGCGCACCCGGAGGACCGGGCGGCTGCGGCGGCTGCACGACCGCCGGACCGGCCAGCATCGTGGCGGCATGGTCGAGCCCGCCCCCGAGCGAACCGGAACCGGGAGCGGCCGGCGCACCGGGCGGACCCGGGGGAACGGAAGGCGGCGTCGGCGCACCGGGCGGCCCGGGCGGAACGGGCGGCGGAACGGTCCCGGGCGCGGCCAGCATCGTCGCGGCATAAGCCCCACCACCCCCGGGCGCACCAGGCGCACCAGGCGCACCGGGCGCACCGGGCACGGAAGGCGCAGGCGGAACGGGCGGCACGGACGGCCCCGACCCCCCAGCCACACCAGCCACACCAGGCCCACCGGGCCCACCGGGCGCCCCCGGGGCACCCTGAACACCCGGAGCACCCGAGGCCCCCGGAGCACCCGGAACCCCAGCCGGCATCGGCGGCATCCCCGGCGGCACCGGGCCGCCCCCGCCCTGCGGTGCCCCGCCGGCCGGCGCGTCGGCGACGCCCGCACCCGCGGCCGCCTCCTGGTGCCCCAGCGCCGGAACGATCGCGGTCCTCGGCAGCTGGCTGCCACCCGGCATCAGTGTGGTCCTGGCCTCCGCCCCCGGCCCGGCGGACCCCGGGGCGTCGTCCAGGTCGGAGCCCGACAGCGCCGGCGCGAACACCGTCGCGGGCAGCGGCACGGAGCCGTCGTCGGCCCCCGGGTTCACATCCGTCCCGGCCCACGGCGTGGCCCCGGCCGGCACCCCGTCGTTCGCGGTCGGCTCGTACGCGACCTCGCCCTCACGCCGCAACGGCACCGCATCCGGCACACCGGCACCGGCACCCGCACCAACAGCCCCGGAAACACCAGCACCAGAGCCAGAACCGGAACCAGACGGCGCCCCAGCCCCAGCCCCAGCCCCCGCCCCGGCCCCCACCACCGGCGGAATCCCCGCCCGGTCCGCGGCCTCCTGCAGCCACTCCGGCGGGCTCAGCATGAACGACGTCTGCTCCGAATCGATCCGCGGCGGCGGAACCGAAGCCTCTGAAGCCGCCGCCGTCGCAGCCGCCCCGTACTCCTCCTCGTACCGCCGGATCACCTCACCCACCGGCAACCCGGGCCACAGCGTCACCTCACCACTGTCCCGCGCGATGACCAGCCGCTGCCGGCCACCACCCGACACCGGACCCCCGGCCCGGTCCTCCGCCCACACCACGAAGCCCAGCCCGAACTCACGCACCCGCACCTCACGGTGCTGGTAGCCGGGCACGTCCCCGTTGATCCACTCCTCGGCGCGCTCCTGCGCCTGCGCGAACGTCACCACGACGCGCTCACCCCTCACCCATGCCGGTGCCAGCCACCGGAACCGACCCCGACACTGCAACCGAGCGCGCGAATCCGCCGTCCACCATCAGACCGGCCACCGTCTCCAGCTCCGGCGGGTTCCCCGCCAACCGCTCCAGGAAGGCATCGAAATCGGCACCGCACGGCAGCAACAGCCGCTCCACGCGCTCCTGCACCGACCAGCCGTCCCGGTCGCGCGCATCGTCGTACGGGGAGAACCAGACGGAACCGACCTGGTCCCCCCGCACCTTCACCGCGAGCAGCCCGCCCTGCACGAAGGCCACGCACAGGTAGTCCTTCGTCAGGTGGTCCCGCAGGCACTTGTTGATGTAGACGAGGTCGTTGACCGCCGCCTCCTCACGCACCGTGAAGAACGGCTGGTCCACCAGCATGCCCAGCTCCACGAACAGCCCCGCGCCCACCGGCGCGCAGCCCCCCGCCGCCTTCAGGAACGAGCGGTAGGCCTCCGGAAGCCGGTACCCCAGGTCCTCCTCGACGCCCTGGACCTGCGACTCCGACACCGACACCAGGGTCTTCGGCAGCCCCAGGTGCACCGGCCGCACCTCCTGCAACGGCCGCCCGCCACGCTTCTCGTGGTCGACCGGGGCCGTCGCCAGACCCGCGTGGTGGCGCAGCAGCGCCTTCACCTCGACCGGGACCAGCTCCATCCGCCGCGACCCCGCCACGTGGTGCCAGGTCCAGCCGTGCGGCGTCGCCACCGGCCCGACCGTGTCCCACAGCGGATGGGCCGCCGCACGCATCGCCGCGTTCGCGGACACGCAGTCCGTCAGCCGCAGCTCGTCCGCGCCGAAACCCTCCGGGGGCTCGGCGATCTCCACCGCCGCACGCGCGTACCGCGAGAAATCGGGATGCCCGTCCCCGTCCATCCGCACGCCGTGGGGATGCCGAGCGGCCCGGACCGGGTCCGGGAAATGCACGACCTGCCCCGAGTACGCGGCGTTGGGTGGCACGGCCTGCTGCCCGAGCCGACCTGTCGTCATGGTGGTGGCCCCCTGCTGGATCTGGCTGGTTCACCACAGCCTATGTGTTCCGGCAAGACCCCCGGCCGCCCGCGACCCCCACGGGGGCGCACGGGGCGGGAACATCCGAATTGATACGAATATTCGACCCCGCTTCCACGCGACAGCGGACATTTGACAGGCTGTCCCCGCAGCACGGGGGCGTGCGCGACAGCGGCCACCACCGCCGCCACGGGAGGGAAGAGGGACCATGCAGACAGCGACCACGCACACGGCGGGCACGGGAGGAACGGCGGCCACGCAGCACGCGGCACCCCGCACGGGCCGCGGCCAGGACACCGACGCCGGCCCCGCCGGCCCCGCCGGCGACCCCCGCCTGCGCTGGAGCACCGCCGCGGGCCCCCACACCCCGCCCGTCCTGCGCTTCCGCCGCGACGGCATCCTGCCCACCGTCGCCGCGGCCCTCTCCGTACGCGGCGAGACCCTCACCGGCACCGCCGGCAAGGGCGACCAGCCCCCCGTACTGCACCCGCTCGTCCAGGACTTCCTCGACACCCTCACCAGCGGCCAGCGGGAACGCTTCACCGGCCGCTGCCCCGAGGCGATACTCCTCTCCCGCCACCTCACCACCGTCGAAGGCGCCCGCAGCAGACGCGCCTCCCGCAAGCCCCTCACCGCGAGCGAGGCCCGCCGCGCCCTGAAGCACTCCAAGATCACCGCCCGCCGCATCCGCGAGGACGGCGACCCCCTCCACGGCAGCTACGCACCCCCCTGCCGCTCCTGCGACGCGCTCCTCAACCACTTCGGCGTCCGACCCGTCGACCTCACCCAGCCCGAGTAGCCACCATGACCGCCTCCGCAGCCTCCTCAGCCTCCGCGGCCTCCTCCGCCGCATCGGCCTCCTACGGCCGCTCCTCCGCCACCCGCTTCCCCGTCGGCGTCGACGCGGCCCTGCGCACCGCCGGCTGGGAACCCGGCCGCTGGGACATCAAGCAGGCCGAGTACTGGGCCGACGCCCTCCGCGACCACACCACCCCCGCCGGCCACCGCCACACCGTCTTCCCCGCGGCCGTCGAAGCCTGGGCCGAATTCGGCGGCCTCACCGTCACCGCCCCCGGACCCGGCCGCCAGATAGCCCCCACCCCGGTCCGCCTCGACCCCCTCACCGGCCTCCACCTCGCCCGCACCTTCGCCGACCTCGGCCGGGCCCTCTCCACCCAGCTCTGCCCCCTCGGCTCCGACACCACCGGCGGCGCCCACCTCGCCATCGACCGCGAGGGCCGCACCTACCTCGTCGACCACACCGGCGACTGGTACCTCGGCAACACCCTCGACGAGGGCCTCACCCTCCTCCTCACCGGCCTCCAGCCGGCCCGCCTCAGCACCGCACCCTGAACCACCCGGGGGCGGGACTACCCGAACGGCAGCACCGCCGACACCTTGAACCCGCCCCCGTCCGTCGGCCCCGACACGAACACCCCGCCCAGCCCCACCACCCGCTCCCGCATCCCGACGAGGCCGTTCCCCCCGCTGGGCAGATCGGCCCCCCGCGCCTCCCCCTCGCACGGCCCGTTCTCCACCTGCATCGCCACCTCCGCCTCCCGGTGCGCCAGCCGTACGACGACCCGCGCGCCCGGAGCATGCTTGTGGCAGTTCGTCAGCGCCTCCTGCACCACCCGGAACGCCGTCTGCTCCACCTCCGCCGGATACACCCCCCGCTCCCCCTGCACCACCATCTCCACGCTCATCCCCGCCGCCCGCGACTGCCCCACCAGCGCCTCCAGCTCCGCCAGCGAAGGCCCCTCCTCGGCCACCACCACCGGCGCCGCCACCGCCCGGACCGGCTTCTCCGCCGCCCGCAGCACCCCGAGCATCTCCCGCAGCTCCGTCAACGCCTGCCGGCCCATGTCACCCACCAGCGCCGCGTTGCGCACCGCCTTCTCCGGGTCCTTCCCCGCCACCGCCTGCAACGCCGCCGCGTGCACCACCATCAGCGACACCCGGTGCGCCACCACGTCGTGCATCTCCCGCGCGATCCGCGTCCGCTCCTCCTGACGCGCCCACTCCGCGCGCTCCTCGGCCCGGTCCGCCAGCAGCGACAGCTCCCGCTCCAGCGAGTCCGCCCGCTCCTGCAGGCTCTCCATCAGCCTGCGCCGCGCCCCCACGTACAGCCCGAGCAGCACCGGCGGCACGGTCAGCGCCACCGCCATGAACGCGGACAGCACGAACACCAGCAGCCCGTCCGCCTCCACGTCCCCCCGGGTCCTCAGGTACGTGACGGCGAACGTCGCCGCCAGCGCCATCGAGGCCAGCGTCGCGGTGATCCGCCGCGGCACCTCGCACGCGGCCAGCGTGTACAGCCCGACCACCGCCAGCAGGAACCCCATCGCCGCCGGCGTCACGGCGATCCCCACCAGCACCACGGTGATCGGCCACCGCCGCCGCAGCACCAGCACGGCCCCCACGACCACCCCGAACGACACCCCGAGCACCACGGGCAGCCCGGCGTCGTGCGCGAACGGAACCCCCTCCACCGCGCACTCGGCGGCCGAGGCGACCCCCAGCCCCACATCGAGCACGGCCCCCCGCCGCCGCTCCCACCACCAGGGCCCGTCCCGCCCGGCCCCGTCCCGCTCTTCCCCCGTACTGGTCATACCGCCCAGCGTACGCAGGCCCCTCACCACGGGCGCGAACGCAATTCCGGTGAACGCGGGGTAATCGCACGTACGAATGAATCTCCCACGACCCGAGACCTGAATCCCACATTCCGGACGACAGTGGCGGCATGAGCGAAATCCGACGTCGCCCGGGCGACGGCACGGGCGGCCTACGCAGCGGGGCCGCGACCTTCGAATCCCTCCGGGAGCAGGCCATCGCCCTACGGCGCGAGGGCCTCAGCCTCCGACAGATCCGCGACCGTCTCGGCATCCACAACAACAACATCCTCAACGCCCTGGTCAAGGGCGAGCCTCCACCCGAATGGACCAAGCGCCCCCGCGCCAAGGACGAGCTCCGCACGAAGGCCCGCGACCTCCGCCTCCGGGGCATGACGTACGACGAGATCCAGGTCGAGCTCGGCTGCTCGAAGAGCTCGATCTCCCTCTGGGTCCGGGACCTCCCGAAGCCGGACCGGAGCCGCACTCCCGAAGAAGCGTCGGCGATCTCCCGACGCGGCTGGGAGCGGACCCTCGAGAGGCGCGAAGAGGAGCGGCAGCGGACCAAGGAGACAGCGGCCGACGAGGTCGGGCAGATGTCGGAGCGAGAGCTCTTCCTGGTGGGCGTCGGCCTCTATTGGGCCGAAGGCCAGAAGAGCAAGCCGTACGCCCGTCGCGAGCGAGTGATCTTCGTCAACAGTGATGCCGGCATGATCCAGATCTTCCTGGCCTGGCTGCGCCTGCTCCGCGTGGAGCCCGAGCGCATCCAGTACCGCGTCATGATCCACGAGTCGGCGGATGTCGTCGGCGCCGAACAGTACTGGGCTGACCAGGCAAGAGTGGAGCATTCGCGCCTACAGAGGACGACGCTGAAGAAGCACAACCCGAAGACCGTCCGCAAGAACGTGGGTGAGGGCTACCGGGGTTGCCTGGTGATCGGCGTGCTGGACAGCGCCGAGCTCTACCGCCGCATCGAAGGGTGGTGGTCCCGTATGACGGTGGAGGCGGACAGGAGAAACGCGTAGGCTGGCGGCGCGCAATCCCGGGTTGCTCTGTCGGCAGGGGCGACCAGACTTTGAATCTGGGTACGACGCAGGTTCGACTCCTGCCCCGGGAGCCTCACAAGTTCGGGTCCTGGCCTCCAAGGTCAGGACCCGGCCTCGTTTCCGGGCCGTGACCCCCCGCTATCCTTCACGGGTCCACCCCCGAAGCCGAAGGGCACACCCGTGAGCGCAACCCGCCCGGCAGCCGTCGTCGTACTCGCAGCGGGTGAGGGCACCCGCATGAAGTCCGCGACTCCCAAGGTTCTGCACGAGATCTGCGGGCGCTCGCTCGTCGGTCACGTGGTCGCCGCCTCCCGCGAGCTCGACCCGACCCACCTCGTGGTCGTCGTGGGCCACGCCCGCGAGCAGGTGACCGCGCACCTCGCCGGCGTCGACGCCGGCGTCCGCACCGCCGTCCAGTACGAGCAGAACGGCACCGGCCACGCCGTCCGGATGGCCCTCGAGGAGCTCGGCGGCACGGTCGACGGGACCGTCATCGTCGTCTGCGGCGACACCCCGCTGCTCACCGGCGAGACCCTGCGCGCCCTCGCGGCCACCCACGAGGCCGACGGCAACGCCGTCACCGTCCTGACCGCGGAGGTCCCCGACTCCACCGGGTACGGCCGGATCGTGCGCGACCCGCAGACCGGCGCCGTGACGGCGATCGTCGAGCACAAGGACGCCACCGACGCCCAGCGCGCGATCCGCGAGATCAACTCCGGTGTCTTCGCCTTCGACGGCGCCCTGCTCACCGACGCCCTCGGCAAGGTCCGCACCGACAACAGCCAGGGCGAGGAGTACCTCACCGACGTGCTCGGGATCCTGCGCAAGGCGGGCCACCGCGTCGGCGCGGCGGTCGGCAGCGACCACCGCCAGATCCTCGGGATCAACAACCGCGTCCAGCTCGCCGAGGCCCGCGCGCTGCTGAACGCGCGCCTGCTGGAGCGGGCGATGCTCGCGGGCGTGACCGTCGTGGACCCGGGCAGCGTGTTCGTCGACGTGACGGTGACCTTCGGGCAGGACGCCCTGATCCACCCCGGCACGCAGCTGCTGGGCGACACCCACATCGGCGAGGGGGCCGAGGTCGGCCCGAACACCCGCCTGAAGGACACCCGCGTGGGCGCGGGCGCCCGGGTGGACAACACGGTGGCGGACGGGGCGGTCGTCGGAGACCAGGCCACCGTCGGCCCGTTCGCGTACCTGCGTCCGGGGACGAACCTGGGCCTGAAGGCGAAGGCCGGTACGTACGTCGAGATGAAGAACGCGACGATCGGCGAGGGGACGAAGGTCCCGCACCTGTCCTACGTCGGCGACGCGACGATCGGCGAGTACACGAACATCGGCGCCGCGAGCGTCTTCGTGAACTACGACGGCGAGCACAAGCACCACACCACCGTCGGCTCACATTGCAAGACGGGTTCGGACAACATGTTTGTGGCTCCGGTCACCATCGGGGACGGCGCCTACACGGCTGCCGGATCGGTGATCACGAAGGACGTTCCGGCGGGCGCGCTGGCCGTGGCACGCGGCCAGCAGCGGAATATCGAGGGCTGGGTGGCCCGCAAGCGGCCCGGCAGCGCCGCCGCGACGGCGGCGCAGTCCTCGTCCGAGAAGGACTCCGGCCACCACTGAGGCACCGCTGAGGTGAACTGACCGGAAACGAGTACGCCCGGGACGGCGTACCGTGATAGGTGCACGTAATTCGGCTGGCTCACCGTGTGCGGGACGGACGTACACGGGGGCGAGCAGCTTTTCACACGTCTGAGGAGACAGTGCTGTGACCGGGATCAAGACGACCGGCGAGAAGAAGCTGATGCTCTTCTCCGGCCGCGCCCACCCCGAGCTGGCCGAGGAGGTCGCGCACCAGCTGGGGGTCAGCCTGGTGCCGACCAAGGCTTTCGACTTCGCGAACGGCGAGATCTACGTCCGCTTCCAGGAGTCGGCGCGTGGCGCGGACTGCTTCCTGATCCAGAGCCACACGGCTCCGATCAACAAGTGGATCATGGAGCAGCTCATCATGATCGACGCGCTGAAGCGCGCGTCGGCTCGTTCCATCACGGTGATCATCCCGTCGTACGGGTACGCCCGTCAGGACAAGAAGCACAAGGGCCGCGAGCCGATCTCGGCGCGCCTGGTCGCGGACCTGCTGAAGACCTCGGGTGCGGACCGGATCCTGACGGTCGACCTGCACACGGACCAGATCCAGGGCTTCTTCGACGGTCCGGTGGACCACCTGTCGGCCCTGAACGTCCTCGCGGACTACGTGGGCGCCAAGGTGGACCGCAGCAAGCTGACGGTGGTGTCCCCGGACGCCGGCCGCGTGCGCGTGGCCGACCGCTGGTGCGACCGGCTGGACGCGCCGCTGGCGATCGTGCACAAGCGCCGTGACAAGGACGTCGCCAACCAGGTGACGGTCCACGAGGTCGTCGGTGAGGTCAAGGGCCGCGTCTGCGTCCTGGTCGACGACATGATCGACACGGGTGGCACGATCTGCGCCGCGGCCGACGCGCTGTTCGCGCACGGTGCGGAGGACGTGATCGTGACGGCGACGCACGGCATCCTGTCGGGTCCGGCGGCCGACCGCCTGAAGAACTCGAAGGTCAGCGAGTTCATCTTCACGAACACCCTGCCCGACCCCTCGGACCTGGAGCTCGACAAGATCACGGTCCTGTCGATCGCCCCGATGATCGCCCGCGCGGTGCGCGAGGTGTTCGAGGACGGTTCGGTGACGAGCCTGTTCGAGGAGCAGCAGTAGGAGCAGCGGTGAGGGCCTGAGGGGCCTGCGCTAGATCCTTTTGGGGGCGGCCTCCCCGCCGGGTACACTCGATGAGTTGCTCGGCGAGGGAGGCCGTACCTGTTTTCGGGTGCGGGTGCTCCGTTATCGACGCGCTCTTCGTAGCAGGCCGTTCCGGCCGGGTGACTTCTGTCCGTTTCGTCACCCCACGAGGAGTGAACATGTCCGAGATCAAGCTTTCCGCGAAGCTCCGCGACACCTTCGGCAAGGGCTCTGCCCGCCAGTCCCGTCGTGACGCCCTGACCCCGGGTGTCATCTACGGTCACGGCACCACCCCGAAGCACGTCGGCGTCGAGTCCCACGCGCTGATGATGGCCCTGAAGACCCCGAACGCGCTGCTGTCCCTGGACATCGAGGGCGACGGCACCGAGCTGGTCATCCCGAAGGCCGTTCAGCGTCACCCCCTGAAGCGCAACATCCTGCACGTCGACTTCCTGATCGTCCAGAAGGGCGAGAAGGTCACGGTCGAGGTTCCGGTCGTGACCGAGGGCGACCTGGCCGCCGGCGGCAACCTGCTGGAGACCCTCCTCTCCACCATCACGGTCGAGGCCGAGGCCACCCACATCCCGACCGAGGTCACCGTCTCCATCGCGGGCCTGGAGGCCGGTGCCACGGTGCACGCCTCCGACCTGGTCCTGCCGGCCGGCACCACGCTGGCCGTCGACGGTGAGACCGCCGTCCTGCAGGTCGTCGCCCCGCAGGCCGAGGAGCCGGCCGCCGAGGCCGCGGGCGACGAGGCCTGAGCCTCGCCGTTCCCCCTCAGCACTTGCTGACCGACCGCCGTCCGGCTCCACTGGAGCGGGACGGCGGTCGTTTTCGTTCTTTCAGGTCGTGAGGAGCTTTTGATGTCGGACGACGCGGCGCCGTGGCTGATCGTCGGTCTCGGTAACCCGGGGGCGGAGTACGCCGGCAACCGCCACAACATCGGCTTCATGGTGGCCGACCTGCTGGCGGAGCGGATCGGCGGGAAGTTCAAGGCGCACAAGGCGCGGGCCCAGGTGCTGGAGGGCCGCATGGGTCCGCCGGGGCCGCTGAACCGGCGCGTGGTGATCGCGAAGCCGATGTCGTTCATGAACCTGTCGGGCGGTCCGGTGACGGCGCTGCGGGACTTCTACAAGGTGCCGCTGGAGCGGATCGTGGCGGTCCACGACGAGCTGGACATCGACTACGCGACGCTGCGGCTGAAGCTGGGCGGCGGGGACAACGGCCACAACGGGCTGAAGTCGATGACGAAGGCGATGGGCGCCGACTACCACCGGGTGCGGTGCGGGATCGGCCGGCCGCCGGGGCGGATGCAGGTGGCGGACTTCGTGCTGAAGGACTTCTCCTCGACGGAGCGCAAGGAGCTGGACTGGTTCGTGGACCGGTCGGCGGACGCGGTGGAGTGTCTGGTCCAGGAGGGTCTGGAGCGGGCGCAGTCCGCCTACAACTCCTGATCGCCGGGAGACATGGGGAAGCCCCCGCCGGTTCGGCGGGGGCTTCCGCGTGTCCGGGCGGGGGTCAGCCGGTGTTGCGCAGGCCGGCGGCGACGCCGTTGACGGTGAGGAGGAGGGCCCGGGCGAGGAGCGGGTCGGGGGTCTCGCCGCGGGCGGCGGCGGCGCGCTGGCGGGCCAGGAGGGAGACCTGGAGGTAGGAGATGGGGTCCAGGTAGGCGTCGCGGACGGCGAAGGTCTGCTGGAGGATCGGCTGGGAGTCGAGGAGCTGCTCGCCGCCGGTGATGCGCAGGACCTCGCGGACCGTGAGTTCGTGTTCGGCCTCGATGCGGGCGAAGACGTGCTTGAGGTGCTCGGGGACCAGGGTGTCGACGTAGTGGCGGGCGATGCGCAGGTCGGTCTTGGCGAGGGTCATCTCGACGTTGGACAGGAAGTTGCGGAAGAAGTGCCACTTCTGGCCCATCTCGCCGAGGGCGTCGTCCTGGCCGGATTCGCGCAGGGCCTTGAGGCCGGAGCCGACGCCGTACCAGCCGGGGACGATCTGGCGGGACTGGGTCCAGCCGAAGACCCACGGGATGGCGCGCAGGCCGTCGAGTCCGGCGCCGGAGTCGGGGCGGCGGGAGGGCCGGGAGCCGAGGTGGAGGTCGGCGAGCTGGTCGACGGGGGTGGCGGCGAAGAAGTAGGCGGGGAGGTCGGGGTCCTCGACGAGCTCGCGGTAGGCGGAGTGGGCGGCGTCGGACACGATGTCCATGGCCGCGTCCCAGCGGGTGAGGGCGTCGGGGGACTGGCGGGGCGCGGTGTGCAGGGCGGAGGCCTGGAGGGTGGCCGCGACGGTCAGTTCCAGGTTCTCGCGGGCGAGCGAGGGGACGAGGTACTTGTCGGAGATGACCTCGCCCTGCTCGGTGACCTTGATCTCGCCTTCGAGGGTGCCCCAGGGCTGGGCGAGGATCGCGTCGTGGGAGGGGCCGCCGCCGCGGCCGACGGTGCCGCCGCGGCCGTGGAAGAGGCGCAGGCGCACGCCGTGGCGGTGGGCGACGTCGCGCAGGCGGCGCTGGGCGCGGTGGATCTCCCACTGGCTGGTGGTGATGCCGCCGAACTTACTGGAGTCGGAGTAGCCGAGCATGACCTCCTGGACGTCGCCGCGCAGGGAGACCAGGCGCCGGTAGGAGGGGTCGGCGAGCATCTCGTCGAGGATGACGTCGGCGGCGCGGAGCTCGTCGGTGGTCTCCAGGAGGGGGACGATGCCGATCTTGGCCCAGCCGGCGTGGAGGTCGAGGAGGCCGGCTTCGCGGGCGAGGACGGCGGCGGCGAAGACGTCGTCGGCTCCCTGGCACATCGAGATGATGTAGGACTCGATGACCTCGGGGCCGAACTTCTCGAAGGCGTCCTTGATGGCGGAGAAGACGCCGAGGGTCTTCTGGCCGGCCGGGTCGAGGGGTGCGGGGGTGGGTGCGAGGGGGCGGCGGGAGCGGAGTTCCTTGGCGAGGAGCTTCTGCCGGTAGTCGCGGGGCATGTCGGCGTAGCGCCAGGACTCCTCGCCGAGGCGGTCGAACAGCTGGCCGAGGGCGTGGTGGTGGGCGTCGGCGTGCTCGCGGACGTCCATGGTGGCGAGCTGGAGGCCGAAGGCGGCCAGGGTGCGGATGGTGCGGTCCATGCGGCCGTCGGCGAAGAGGGCGCCGCGGTGTTCGCGCAGGGAGGTCTGGATGAGGGTGAGGTCGGTGAGGAGCTCGGCGGTGCCGAGGTAGTCGCGGCCTTCCTCGTGGGGGGTGCCCTTGGCGAGGCGCTCGCGGGTGTTGAGGAGCTTCTGGCGGACGCAGGTCGCCTTGAGGCGGTAGGGCTCCTCGGCGTTGAGGCGCTTGTAGCGGGGGCTGATCTCGGGGAGGCGTTCGAGGTCGGCCTGGAGGGAGGTGAGGAGTTCCTCGGTGGCGCCGGTGTAGCGGATGGAGTTGGAGAGCAGTCCGCGCAGGAAGTCGATGAGTTCGAGGGCGTCGGTGATGCCGTGCTCGTGCTGGAGGATCAGGACGTCCCGGGTGACCTCGGGGGTCACGTTGGGGTTGCCGTCGCGGTCGCCGCCGATCCAGGTGCCGAAGGTGAGCGGGCGGGTGCCGGCGGGGAGTTCGACGCCGACGCGCTGGAGTTCGGCGGCGAGGTCCTCGAGGACGTCGCCGACGGCGTCGGCGTGGAGTTCGTCGAGGTAGTAGATGGCGTTGCGGGCCTCGTCGGTGGGCTCGGGGCGGACGACGCGCAGTTCGTCGGTCTGCCAGACGAGGTCGATGTTCTCGGCGAGGCGCAGGTCGTGGCGGCGGCGGTCGCCGGCTCCGGTGACGGGCTCCTCGAGGAGGGCGGCGATGCGGCGGAGCTTGTTGAGGACGCTGCGGCGGGCGGCCTCGGTGGGGTGCGCGGTGAAGACGGGGCGGACGTTGAGGTTCTTGACCGTCTCGCGCAGGTGCTCGGGGTCGGCGTCCTTGAGCATGTCGGCGGTGCGGGCGAGGAGCCCGCCTTCGGCGGCGCGGTGGGCGCGCAGCTCCTTGCCGCGGTGGACCTGCTCGGTGATGTTCGCGAGGTGGAAGTAGGTGGAGAAGGCGCGCACGAGCTTGGCGGCGGTCTCCAGGTCGGTGTCGCCGAGCAGCGCGGCGGCGGCCTCGCCGTCGGTGCGGGTCAGTGCGCGGACGCGTTCGACGAGGTCGAGGAGGTCCTGGCCCTCCTGGCGTACGAGGGTCTCGCCGAGGAGGTCGCCGAGGCGGCGGATGTCGGCGCGCAGCTCCGCGTTGGCGCTCTGGGCGGCGTCCTTGCGGTCGGACGGGGCGGCGGGCTGGGTGACGGGGGCCTGGGGGGCCTGGTCAGCACTGCTCACAGGTGCGGCTCCTTGCAGTGTTCGAGCGCTACTGGGCTGTGGGCTCCCGGGGGTGCGCGTGCGGCGGTGCCGATGGGGTGCGCAGCCCGGGCTGCCCGTGCGGACCGCGCTGTCCGACGACACCAGGATAGGCGGCGCCTCCCTGTGCCCTGGCAGAGCGTGCCGGTGTGCTGGCGGTGCGGCGTGGTGCGGGGGCCGTGGGGCGGGCCGGGCGGGGGGTGCGGGCGTGCTCCTCTTGCCGGGCGGGAGGGTTTTGCCATACTTACGTTGCCGTAGGTTACGGGTCCGTAGGTCTGTGGGCCGTGACCGGGGCACCTGCCGGCTTCTCACCCCCCAGGGGATCCCCGATGACTGTCAGTCCCGATCTGATGGAGGGCGCTTCGGCGTCTTCCGGTAGCCCAGTGCCGTCCGCGACGCGCGGCGGCGAGCAGAAGCGTTCCGTGGAGCAGGTGGCGCTGCTGCTGTTCATCACCGTGCCGTTCCTGGCGCTGCTGGCGGCGGTGCCGCTGGCCTGGGGCTGGGGGGTGAGCTGGCTGGACCTCGGCCTGATGGTGTTCATGTACTTCCTGGCGTGCCACGGGATCACCATCGGCTTCCACCGCCATTTCACGCACGGTTCCTTCAAGGCGAAGCGGCCGCTGCGGATCGTGCTGGCGGTGATGGGTTCGATGGCGGTGGAGGGGCCGCTGGTGCGCTGGGTGGCCGACCACCGCAAGCACCACAAGTTCTCCGATCACGAGGGTGACCCGCATTCGCCGTGGCGGTTCGGGGAGACGGTGCCGGCGCTGATGAAGGGCCTGTGGTGGGCGCACATCGGCTGGCTGTTCGACGAGGAGCAGACGGACCAGCAGAAGTACGCGCCGGATCTGATCCGGGACCCGGCGATCCGGCGGATCAGCCGTGACTTCGTCCTCTGGACGGCGGTGTCGCTGGCGATCCCGCCGCTGGTGGGGGGTCTGGTGACGATGTCGTGGTGGGGCGCGTTCACGGCGTTCTTCTGGGGCTCGCTGGTGCGGGTGGCGCTGCTGCACCACGTGACGTGGTCGATCAATTCGATCTGTCACGCGGTGGGCAAGCGGCCGTTCCGTTCGCGGGACCGCAGCGGCAACGTGTGGTGGCTGGCGGTGCTGTCGTGCGGGGAGTCCTGGCACAACCTGCACCACGCGGATCCGACGTCGGCGCGGCACGGTGTGCTGCGCGGGCAGGTGGATTCCAGTGCGCGGCTGATCCGGTGGTTCGAGCTGGCGGGCTGGGCCTCGGACGTGCGCTGGCCGTCGGGGTCGAGGATCGACGCCCGGCGCAAGGACAAGAGCCCGAACGCGGCATGATGGGGGACGTGGCGATCGACGGCAGCAGTACCAGCAGCGACAAGCCCAGGCGGGGACGCCGGGTCCGGATGACGGGCGCCGAGCGGCGCCAGCAACTGCTGGACATCGGCCGCACCCTGTTCGCCGAGAAGGGGTTCGAGGGCACGTCGGTGGAGGAGATCGCGGCGAAGGCCGGGGTGTCCAAGCCGGTGGTGTACGAGCACTTCGGCGGCAAGGAGGGCCTGTACGCGGTCGTCGTGGACCGTGAGATGCGCCAGTTGCTGGACGGGGTGACGGGCGCGTTGACGGCCGGGCATCCGCGGGAGCTGCTGGAGCAGGCGGCGTTCGCGCTGCTGGACTACATCGAGAGCTACACGGACGGCTTCCGGATCCTGGTGCGGGACTCTCCCGTGGCGCAGTCGACGGGGACGTTCGCCTCGCTGATCAGTGACATCGCCACGCAGGTGGAGGACATCCTGGGCCTGGAGTTCAAGGCGCGGGGGTTCGATCCGAAGCTGGCGCCGCTGTACGCGCAGGCGCTGGTGGGGATGGTGGCGCTGACGGGTCAGTGGTGGCTGGAGACGCGGCGGCCGAAGAAGGCGGAGGTGGCGGCGCACCTGGTGAACCTGGCCTGGCACGGGCTGGAGCACCTGGAGGCCCGGCCGCGGCTGGTGGGCCACCGCAAGAGCTGATCCGCACGGGGTGCGGG
>NZ_JBHVUQ010000152.1:0-17909 GCF_042884105.1 Streptomyces sp. NPDC058157 | reverse complement strand
GTCCTGCTGCGCTTCCTCCTGCTCCTGCCCCAGTTCGTCGTCACGGCCGTCCTCGGCATCGCCGCCTTCTTCGTGACGGTCGTCGGCTGGTTCGCCGCCCTCTTCACGGGCCGCCTCCCCACCGGCGTCGCGGACTTCCTCGGCGGCTACCTGGCCTACGAGACCCGGGTGACCGCGAGCGCGACCCTGCTGGTCGACCACTACCCGCCCTTCTCCTTCGACGGGCAGGGCCACCCCGCGCGGATCGAACTGCGCCCCGGCGAGCTCAACCGGCTGGCCGTGCTGTTCCGGATCGTCCTGATGATCCCGGCGGCCGTCGTGACCAGCCTGCTGCAGTACGGCCTGGGCGCCGTCTGCTGGGTGTTCTGGCTGATCACGCTGGTGCTGGGGCGCATGCCCGTACCCGTCTTCGGCGCCGTCGCCGCGGTGGTGCGGTTCCGGATGCGCTACCAGGCGTACGTGATGATGCTGACCTCCGCCTACCCCAAGCGCCTCTTCGGCGACGGGCCGCCCGTCGGGCAGTCCCTGGCACCCGCTGCGGCGGCCGTGCCCTCCGCGACCCGCCCCCTGCTCCTCGCCGCGCCGGCCAAGGCGCTGCTCGTGCTGCTGATCGTGCTCGGCGTCCTCGGGGCGGTCGCGTCCCAGACCCTCCAGATCCGGCAGGAACGCTGGGGTCCCGAGGACGACAGCCGGGCAGCAACCGCATCAATCCGGACAAGCTGAATGGCCTCCAGGTGTACGCGGGGTGCGGAGCCGCAGGTCAGCGGAGCCGGCCCGGGCCGCCACCCCGGCGATCACCCCCTGTTCCCGTCCGGATACGGAGCGATCGCACCCCGTCTGAGCTGCCCGAACGACCATTCGTTCTCCGATATTCGAACAGTCTGTCCGTAAACAGGTCATCGATATGCGGTGCTCCTTCACATCGGACAGACTCGGCCGCATCGAAGCGCGACAACGCAAGAAAATGTCGCGCTAAACCTTCGTATCGAAAGTGAGTCTTGTCGTGCGCTACCGCTTCGCTGCTGTCCCCGCCGCCGCCCTCCTGTGCCTGGCCGGCGCCACCGGCATGGCGGAGGCAAAGCCGACCAGCCTGTACGCCCCGTCCGCCATGGTCTTCTCCGTCTCCCAGGGCGACGCCGCCGGCGCCGCGGTGCTGCGCGCCGCCACCCTCAGCTGCATGCCGTCGGCGCAGGGCACCCACCCCGACCCCAAGGCGGCCTGTACCGCCCTGAACTCCACGGGCGGCAGCTTCGACCGCCTCCTCGCCGCTCCCGACACCAACCGCGCCTGTCCCATGCACTACGCCCCCGTGACCGTCACCGCCGACGGCGTCTGGCAGGGCGGCCGCGTCTCCTGGAAGCACACCTTCTCCAACAGCTGCGAGATGTCCGCGACCCTGAACGGCAACGCCGTCTTCGCGTTCTGACCCCGGCGCCTGGGGCGCGCCCTGTTCCGCGGGGCCGCCCCCGGGCCATAGTCGGGGCATGACCCACCAGACCCCCGCCCACGAACGGGCCCTGGCCTTCGGCAGGGCCGCACGCGCCTACGCCGCCCACCGCCCCGCGTACCCGGCGCCCGTCCTGGACGCGCTGGAGCGGCTGTCAGGGCTGCCGTTGGCCGGCGCCCTGGTGGCCGACGTGGGCACGGGGACCGGCCTGGCCGCACGCGCCCTGCGCGAGCGCGGGGCCCGGGTGATCGGGGTGGAGCCCGGCGCCGGCATGGCGGCGCAGTTCCGGCGCGAGCTGCCCCACGTGCCACTGGTACGCGGAGACGGCAACCGGCTCCCGCTCGCGGACGGCTCGATGGACCTCGTCTGCTACGCGCAGTCCTGGCACTGGACCGACCCCGCACGCGCCGTGCCCTCGGCGCTGCGCGTGCTGCGGCCCGGCGGCGCCCTCGCACTGCTGTGGAACGACCCGGACCCCTCCGTGGAGTGGGTGGCCCGGCAGCAGGAGCGGATCGTGGAGCGGTTCGGCGACGGCTGCTACATCTCCGACCGCACCCTGCCGCCCGGCCCGTCCTGGCGCACCGCGGAGCTGCGCTGGTCGCGCCGCGTCTCCGTCGACTTCCACCTGGCGAAACTGGCCACCCACTCGGCGTTCATCGTCCACGACGGGGCCGGCGCGGCCGAGTTCCTGGAGGCGGAACGGGAACACCTCCTGCGGCGCTTCCCCGACGGCGCCCTGGACGAGCCGTACACCGGTTTCGTCGCGGTCGCCCCGAACCCGGGCGCCCCGGGCTGACCCCGTCACGGGGACCGCGCGGACCGGCGGCCCCCCGTGGAGAGCCGCACGGGCCGCCGCCCCGAGGGGCGGCGGCCCGTCTCCCGCGGTCCGGTCAGGTCAGTTGTTGGAGCCGACCGTGTTGTCGTGGCCCGCGTTGAAGACGTCGTCGGCGGCGAACTGGAGCCAGTGGCCGAAGTTGATCGTGTACGACGGCTCGGGCTGGAAGTTCACGCTCACGTCGGCGCTGGCGGCCGAGGCCGCGCCGAGGACGAGGGCGCCGGCGGCGAGGGCGGTCAGCAGGGCGCGCATGGGAAGCACCTTTCGGCAGAGGACCGGAACCCGCCCCAAGCTAGGGTCTGCCCCCGCGCGCCGGTCCGTTGTCCCCCGGTGTGTCCCGATCCTCAGCCGTTCGGCCCCTGAGGGCCTCAGGCCGGCCCGGGCCCCGCGTCCAGCTCCTTGCCGAAGTGGAAGGCCATGACGCCCATGCGCTCACGGAAGTAGAAACGGTGGGCCGACGTGCGCTGGGTGCCCGAGTCGAGGTCCAGCAGTCGGCAGCCGGCCTCGCGGGCACGGTCCTCGAGGTAGGCGAGCAGGCTCCGCCCGACGCCGGTGGAGCGGCTGTCCCCGGCGGTGACGAGGTCGTCCACGTACAGCTTGCGGATGTCGCAGGTGCCGGCGACGATCCGCCACCCGGCGGCCCCCACGCACCTGCCGTCGCCGTCGTACGCGGCGCTGAAGCGCAGCCCCTGGGGGTGCCCCTCGGCGTAGACCTCCTCGAAGAGGGCGGGGGTGAGGTGCGGCCGCAGTTCGCGCAGGACGGGCAGCAACTCGGTGACGAGCCGGGGGTCCCCGGGCTCCAGGTCGATGATCTTCATGGGGTCACGGTAGGCGGTCCGCCCGCTCAGCGGACGTGCGCGAGCTCCAGGAAGCGGTGCAGGTCCTCCGCCGCTTCGAGCGCGCACAGGCTGGTGGCCGCCAGCAGGGCGCAGGCGGCGGCCAGCAGCAGGGGCCGGCTCCTCGGCGGGGGAGCCAGGAGCGCGGCGACGCGGCGGGGCACCATGCCGGGCCGGGGACGGCGGCCGAGGAAGCCGAGGGCGGCGGCGGGACTGAACCGCCGGCCGCCGCCGCGCTTGGCGGCGATCGCCGCCCGGGCGACGGTCTCGGCGACGGCGCGGCGGTTCCCGGTGTGCCGGGCGGCGTGTTCGTCCGCCCACCGCTCGACCGTGTAGGCGACGGCGCGGGCCAGGGGGCGCAGCAGCGGGTTGGCGGCCGCGGCCAGCTGGGTGAGGGAGACGAACGCGTAGTGGTGGTGGCGCAGGTGGGCCCGCTCGTGGCTGAGGAGGATCTCGTGCCCGGCCGGGTCGAGGGCGTCGAGCATGCCGTGGGAGATGACGATCCGGCCGGGCAGGCCGGGCATCGCGTACGCGTCGGCGCCGGGGTCGTCGGTGACGACCACCGGTCCGGGGCCGGGCAGGCAGGCGGCTTCCAGTGCGGCCGCCCACAGCGCGCCGGCCCGCCGCGCGGCCAGCCGGACCGCCGCGAGGACGGCGAGGGCCAGCAGGACGGCGCCCGCGAGCGCGGCGGGCCACGCGGCCGGATCGTGCCGGGCGATCACCTCGGGCGAATACCCCTTCAGGGCGTCGACCAGCGGAATGCGCACCAGCCCGGCGAGGGCCAGCAGGCCCAGCACCAGCGTGCTGGAGGCGGCCAGCAGCAGACCGGCGGCGGTCAGCAGCCAGGTCGCCAGCCGGGGCTCCAGGCGGCGGGCCAGCGGTTCGGCGCTCAGCCCCGCGAGGGCGGGGAAGACCAGGGGGAGGTAGACGGCCAGGTGCATGGCTGAGGACGGCTCCCTATCCCTCGGGACCCAGCAGACGGCGCAGCAGGTCCTCGTCGTCGTCCGACAGCTCGTCGACGAAACGGGTCAGGACCGAGGCCCGGTCGCTGCCGCCCTCCATGACCCGGTGCATCTGCCGCGCGGTCAGCCCGGGCTCGTCGGTGACCGGCGCGTAGGCGTAGCTGCGCCCGTGCGGGGTGCGCTCCAGGACGCCGCGCGTGTGCAGCCGGGCCAGGGTGGTGGCCACCGTCGTGTGGGCGGGGGCGGCGGTGAGCAGTCCGGCCACCTCGCCCGGAGTGAGGGCCCGGCCGGCGCCGTGCAGGACGGCGATGACCTCGTTCTCCAGGGCCCCGTTCGCCCGCCGTGCGCTGCGCGAGCCCACCGTCGCCTCCTGCCGTCCGTTGTCCGTTGTCCGTTTGTCCGTCGTCCGTCTCCGTGGTCCAGAGTAACTTCTATTCGCGAATAGAAGTTACTCTGTCCGTCGCGTGCGTCCGTTCAGGATGCCCGATGCCCCGTCGAACCCAACCGAAGGTGAAGGCACGTGAGCGCGATCAGTGTGGGCCAGGCCGTAGTCCTGGGCGTCGTGGAGGGGGTGACGGAGTTCCTGCCGGTCTCCTCCACCGGCCACCTCAAGATCACCGAAGGGCTGATGGGCATCCCCGTCGACGACAAGGCCGTCGTCGCCTTCACCGCCGTGATCCAGGTCGGTGCCATCGCCGCCGTCCTGACCTACTTCTCCAAGGACATCGCGCGGATCGTCACCGCCTGGGGGCGGGGGCTGGCCAACCGCGAGGAGCGCTACCACCACGACTACAAGTTCGCCTGGTGGGTCATCTACGCCACCCTCCCGATCGTCGTCGTCGGCCTCGCCGCCAAACCCCTCATCGAGGGGCCGCTGGCCTCCCTGTGGGTGGTCGCCGGCTCGCTCATCGTCGGCAGCGGCCTGATGTGGGCGGCCGACCAGATGGGCCGCCACAAGCGAGGCGAGGACGACACCTCCCTCAAGGACGCCATGCTGGTAGGCTCCTCGCAGATCCTCGCCCTCCTCTTCCCCGGCTTCTCCCGTTCCGGCGCCACCATGTCCACCGGCCTGATGCTGGACCTGGAGCGCGTCGCCGCCACCCGGCTGTCCTTCTTCCTCGGCATCCCGGCCCTCACCGGCGCGGGCCTGTACGAGCTGAAGGACGCCCTCGGGGCCGGCGTGGACACCCTCCCGCTCGTCGTCGGCACCGTCGTGTCCTTCGTCGTCGCCTACGCCTCGATCGCCTGGCTGCTGAAGTTCGTCGCCAAGCACTCCTTCAACGCCTTCGTCGCCTATCGCATCGTCGTCGGCCTGCTCCTCTTCGGCCTCCTGGGCACCGGCGTCCTGAGCGCCTGACCCTCCCCGCCTCGCCCCTTCGAGCCCACCGCCCCCACCGCCCCCACCGCCCCCGGCCGCCCGCGCGGCCGGGGGCGGCGGCCGTCCCGGGCCAGGACGCGCGGGGGTGACGCCGCGCACGGCCGAGGACCGTTTCCCCCGCCCCACCCTTCGGAGCGCCTAGTTCCGCAACGGCGGCGGTTTCGGGATGATGTGTGCTCGTCATCCCCGGCGGAAAGGAACGGCACATGACCACCGTGTGGTCAGGGCGGGGCGCATTCCGTCGCAAGCCGATCGAGCACATCGACGAGCCCGAAGGGGCCCCCAGCGAGCGCCTCACCCGCACCCTCGGCCTGTGGCAGCTCACCGCCATCGGCGTCGGCGGCATCATCGGCGCGGGTATCTTCACCCTCGCCGGAACGGTCGCCAACGGTGTCGCCGGCCCGGCCGTACTCGTCTCCTTCCTCATCGCCGGCATCGCCAGTGCCGCCGCCGCGTTCTCCTACGCGGAGTTCGCCGGCCTGATCCCCAAGGCCGGCTCCGCCTACACCTACGGATACGCCGTCCTCGGCGAACTGGCCGGCTGGTTCATCGGCTGGGACCTGCTCCTGGAGTACACGGCCATCGTCGCCGTCGTCGCCATCGGCATCTCCGGCTACTTCAACTTCCTCCTGGAGGAGACGGGCGCCTCCCTGCCCACCTGGATGCTCGGCGCCCCCGGCACCGGACCAGGACACCGCTTCGACCTCATCGCCGCCGTCCTGTGCCTGTTCACGGCCTACCTGCTCACCCTCGGCATCAAGAACGCGGCCCGCTTCGAGACGATCGTGGTCGGCCTGAAGGTGCTGGTGGTGCTGCTCGTCATCATCGTCGGCTTCTTCCACATCGAGACCGGCAACTACACCCCCTTCTTCCCCTTCGGCGTGGGCGGCGCCTTCACCGGAGCGGCCACCGTCTTCTTCGCGGTCTTCGGCTACGACGCGATGAGCACCGCCGCGGAGGAATCCAAGGACGCACAACGGCACATGCCCCGGGCGATCATCTACTCCCTCGCCATCGCCATGGTGCTGTACGTCCTCGCCTGCCTGGTCCTGACGGGCATGCAGAAGTACACCGACATCGACCCGGAAAGCGGCTTCTCCAGCGCCTTCAAAGCCGCAGGCCTGCCCGTCGTCGCCGACATCATCGCCGTCGGGGCCATCATCGGCATCCTCACCGTGATGTTCACCTTCATGCTCGGCGTCACCCGCGTGTGGTTCTCGATGAGCCGCGACGGACTGCTGCCGCGCTGGTTCGCCAAGACCCACCCCACCCGCCACGTCCCCACCCGCGTCACCTGGATCGTCGGCGTGGCCTCCGCCGCCATCGCGGGCTTCGTACCGATCGGCGAGGCGGCCGAACTCACCAACATCGGCATCCTGCTCGCCTTCGCCGTCGTGTGCACCTCGGTCATCGTGCTGCGCTACAAGCGCCCCGAACTGCCCCGCACCTTCCGCACCCCGCTGATGCCCGTCCTGCCCGCCGTCGGCGTCATCGCCTCGATCTGGCTCATCACCTACCTGCGCGTCGAGACGTGGATCCGCTTCGTCGTCTGGTTCCTCGTCGGCCTCGTCATCTACTTCGGCTACTCCTACCGCAACTCCCGCCTGGCCCGGCCCACCGGGACACCCGGCAGCGGGGGCCTGCCCGAATAGGGCCGGCACCCCTCCCCGCCGCGCTCCTCAGAGGCTGATGGAGCGGAACTCCTCCAGCACGGCGAAACCGGTGCTGTCGTACAGGCCCATCGCCACCTCGTTGCCACCGAAGACGTTGAACATCAGCGCCTCGTCACCGCCCTGCCGGGCGGCCCACTCGCCCACGGCCATCGCCGCACGGCCGTAGCCCTTGCCACGGTGCTCCTCGTACACCTCCAGGGAGAAACCGAAGGTGACGCCCGGCAGGAAGCCGTGGTTGACCCAGCCGCTGCCGACCGCCTCCCCGCCCGCCTCCAGCACGTAGAACGCGTGCCCCGGGGTCAGGTAGCCCTGCGGGAGCTGCTCGGCGAAGTCCCGGTCGGACTTCTCCTTGGCCTGCAGCGGCGTCAGCGCCCCGGCCCGGACGATGTCCGCGATGTAGGCGGCCTCCTCGCGCGCGTACCAGCCGGGGTACTCCTCCTCGCGCAGCCGCCGCACCGTCAGACCCGCGGGCAGCTCGGGCCGTTCGGCCACGGCCCGTATCCGGTTCTGCCCCCGCACCGGGTAGTCGGCGAAGGCCCCCGGCCCGCCCGTGAGACGGACGACCACCCGCTCGGCCCCCTGCTCCGCACACCACCGCTCCGCCCACGCCCGGCCCTGCGGCACCGTCAGGTCGTGGATCCGCCCCACGGTCACCCCGCCCTCGTCGGCCACCCCGACGGCGGCCCACCCCGTGCCGTCCGTCGCCAGCGTCCAGCCCTCGACGCCCTTCACGGCCCGCGCCAGCAGCGCCCGGGCCAGGGGCTCCGAGCACCCCGCGCCCCGGTAGCCGGCCAGCAGCCGCTCCTCGAACCCGCCCCGCCACTCGCCCTGTTCGGCGACGATCTCCATCTCGGTCATCCGTCCAGCCTAGCCAGGGGCACCGACAGCGCCCCGGGGCCGGCGGACGCGCTGGACGCGCGGGACGGCCCCGCCCGGGCGTGGTGTGCGCCGGACGGGGCCGTCTGGGCGGCCGCGGGGCCGGGTGGATCAGGTGTTGATGCAGGTGTTGGCCGCCGCCGGGTTGAGCAGGCCGATCACGTTGATCGTGTTGCCGCACACGTTGATCGGGATGTGGATCGGCACCTGGACGACGTTCCCGGACAGCACGCCCGGGGAGCCGATGGCGGCACCGCTCGCATTGGCGTCGGCGACGGCGGAACCCGTGGCGCCGAGGATGCCGACAGCAGCCAGCACGGTGGCGGCGAACGCAGTGCGAATACGCATGTCACTCCAAAGTCGATGACGGACGTCGAACCAGGATCACACCGCCTACGCGGCCCTTCCGCCCCGCATTCACCTGACCACCGGCGTGTCACGGCGAACTCGTGACACGCCGCCGCCGACCCGCACACTCCTGCGCGGAAACGGCCGTTCGATCAGGCGGCCCGGCGGGCAGGCCCATTTCCGGCGATCCTCTCGGCAATTGTTTTCGGGCAGCATTCATCCGTTCTCCCTTTCTCGTGTTTATTCACGCACGGCCGCAGGCGGAATTGACGTCCGTACCGGAGGGCGTGCGAGGTGGCGGGAGCGCCGCAGCACCGGCCCGTCTATTTCGGCACGGTCGTGGAACTCGGGATTTCCCGGAGCCTCTTTCCGGTCACCTTAATTGGCCCGGCCATAGCGGGCGGTGGCGGTCCAGATGCGTTCGAGCCGGACGCGGGTGCCGGGTCGGGGAGCGTGCCAGATCTCGTCGTGGCCCGCGTAGATGCCGACGTGGCTCATGGTTCCCCCGGTGGGGAAGAAGACCAGATCTCCTGGTGCGCGCTGGGTGCGCGAGATGTGGTCGGTCCTCTCGTACTGGGCCTCTGCCGTGCGGGGCAGGACCAGGCCGGCCACGCGGAAGGCGTAGAGAGTGAGGCCCGAACAGTCGAATTCAGCGGGCCCGGTGGCGCCGTACACGTAAGGGGCGCCCTTCTTGGACGCGGCGACGGCGACGGCCTTTATGCCGTACAGGGATGCGGCCTGCGCGGGGGCGGCCGGAGTGAACAGGGCGGCGGTCACGGACACGGCGAGGAAGAGGGCCGGAGAGCGATGGCTCTCCCGGCGTTTCGGGGTTTTCGGCAATCGTGATACCTCCGCATTCAGATACAGGAACAAACCGTGATGGTGACTGTTCTCGGTGACTGCGTTACGGCTCCCGACGACGGCCTATTTTGCACGAAATGTCCATGCGTGAGGTGTCGGACACGGCAGGAAATATCTCGGTTGGGCAAAGCGATCCGAGATGATATTCCTTCACCTTGTCCGACCATCGCGCCGGCCGGTGGGGAAACGCGGACACGCCGAAGCGCGCCCGGGCCGGAAAACCACCCGGGCGCCCACACCGGACAGAGCCCGACTGCCGCGCAGAAAATCCCCCGCACCCCCCGGACGGCTCCCTCCGCCGTCATCCCGCCCGCCTACCGCCCCCTCTCCCCGAAGCCCTACCCCCCCCGCCCCCGCCGCCGCCTACGGCGCGAAGGGCGGAGCCGGGCGCCCCTTGCGGCGGGGCGACAGGTACTCCCGGAACACCCGCGCCGACCGCGGGTTCTCGCCGCACTGCCACACACCGTGCGGGCAGTAGTCCGTGATGCTGTGGTACAGCGGCCGGTGATCGGCGATCCACGCCAGCATCCGCCGCATGTACTCCGGGTTGTCACCGTTGCGGAACAGCCCCCACTCGGGGTACGAGATCTGCTTGTGGTGCGCCTTCGCGAACTCCACGTGCTGCCGCAGCCCGTACGGCTGCCGCACCATCTCGTCGAACGAATCCCCCGGAGGCTGGTCGTAGGAGTCCATGCCGACGACGTCGACCACGTCGTCCCCCGGATAGCACCTGGTCCACTCGATCGCGTCCGGACCCCGGTTCGGAGCGAAGTCGAAACGGAACCGCTGACCCTCCGCGGAGCGCATCGCGGCCACGATCCGCCGCCAGTAACGCTTCCAGCTCTCGGGGTCGGGCCGGCACCGGTGCGTGTAGTTGAAGCCGTTCATCTCCCACCCCAGCACGATCACCGTGTCCGGCACCCCCAGCCCGACCAGACGCCTGCCCAACCGCCGGAAATGCTGGTCGAACTCGCCCTCCGCCCCGGCACGGAGCAGCTCGGCCACCCGCTCGTCCGGCACGTCCGCCTCGTTGCCCTCGAACATGGGCACGTTCAGCACGAACAACCGGTCGCGCCGCTCGGCCCGCCACCGCGCCCAACTGCGCAGGGACTCCGGCGCACCCTCGATGTTCTCCCACGTGTCACCCGGCAGATACGTGTGCCCCGCCCGCACCTCCGCACCCCCGAGCCACCGCGAAAGCCCCTGCATCCGGTCCACACCGGGCGTGCCGTAGTGGAGGTACGCGCCCACCGCGACCCCGGACCCGCTGCCGCCGGACGCCCCCCGCGCCGCCGGAGCTCCACCCCCACCGGCACGGCCCCCTCCTCCTCCGCCGGCGAGCAGCCCGACAACGGCCACACTCGCGCAGGCGCCGGCCATCCACCGCCCTCTACGGGACATGGTCGTCTCCACAAGCCTCGGGAACGGATGTGTGTGACAGCGACGCTAGACACCCCCGCGCCTCCCGGCCCGCCCGGTGCCCCGATCCTGAGCCATTCGCGGGACCGGACCCGCCACGACCGGGCCCGACCGGGTGAAAGCCCCCCACGGCGCGTCCCTTCGGGTGACCGGCGGCCACGGACGGAACCACCGGCGCCGCCGCCCGCTCCCCTGAGACATGAACGCGAATGAGATCACCATCGAGATCCGGGGCCTGGAATCCGCGGCAGTCGAAGCGGCCGAACAGATCTCCGCCCTGTTCTCCACCACCGTCCCCGCGCCGTTCCGCCCCACGCGCGGCGGGGACGAGGTGCTCGTCCGCATCCGGGCCGAGCTGGGCCGCGCCCCCGACGACGGAGGCTATACGGACACGTGCGCCTGACCTTCCCGGCAGGGCGGCGGTCGCGGCCGCGTCCGCCGCCGACCGCCGCCACGTCGCCCGAGCGCTCCCGGCGTCCCAGGCCCGGTCCGCGGAGTTCGCCCGGACGACTGGGCTCGATCCGGGCCTCCCCGAGGAGGTCCCTCCCGGGGAGCCCGGCGGGACGGCCGCCCCCCGGGGCATCCCGCGCGTGTGCGGGAGCGCGTACCTGTGTTCGCACGCCCGGCGCACGCTACCGGGTGGCCATGGGGGACCGGTGGTGGCCCCTTGTCACGGGCCCGGCGTGGGCGGGGTGATTGTCACTCTATTCCCGCTAAGGGATGGACGGCGTAGGTTCGTCGATCTTCGCGTGCTTATGCTTCACCCGCTATGACGGAAAGCCAGACACCCCGCGCCTTACGCGCCCCAGTCGACGTGCTCGTGCTCGGTGCCGGTCCGGCCGGGCTCGTCCTCGGGAACCTCCTGCTCACCGCAGGGATCGACTGCGTCATCCTGGAACGGGCCTCGCGCACGCACCTCCGTGCCCGGGCCCGCGCCGGGTTCCTCGCCCCGAACACCGTCCGGATCCTGGACCGCCACGGCCTCGCCGACGGCCTGCACCGCTCCGGCGCCCGCCACGGCACCTGCGAGTTCCGCACCCCCGAAGGCCGGTTCCGGCTCGACTACGGGGCCCTCGGCAGCGGTGGGGCGCACCACGTCTACCCGCAGCAGAACCTCGTCACCGACCTCCTGGAGCTCTACCTGCGCCGCGGCGGGCGCATCCGCTTCGACACCGAGGCGCTCGCCGTGCACGACGCCGACGGCACCCGGCCGTCCGTCACCACCCGCGACCCCGACGGCCGCCGCGCCCGGTGGACCGCCCGATACGTCGCCGGCTGCGACGGCCGGCACGGCGCGGCCCGCCGCTCCCTGCCCCCGGACACCGCCCGCCACCACCTCGACCACGGAGTGACCTGGCTCGGCCTCCTCGCCGAGGCCCCGCCGAGCCTCGACGCCGTCGGCTACGCCCTCCACGACCGCGGCTTCGCCGGACACATGGCCCGGACCCCACAGGTGACCCGCTACTACCTCCAGTGGCAGCGCGGCACCGCCGCCGACGCCTGGAGCGAGCAGCGGATCTGGGACGAGCTCGACCTGCGGATGGGTGCCGCCGACCACGGCCCGCTGCACCGGGGCCCGCTCCTGGAACGCGGCCTCTTCGACCTGACCTGCGACGTGATCGAGCCGCTGCGCCACGGCTCGCTCCTCCTGGCGGGCGACGCGGCGAGCCTGCTCGCCCCGGCCGCCGCCAAGGGCGCCAACCTCGCCGTCCTGGAGGCCGAGATCCTGGGCGGGGCACTCCTGGACGCCCTCACCCGGGGCGACACCACGGGACTGGACGCCTACTCGGAGCGCTGCCTCGAACACATCTGGAGAGCCCAGGAGTTCACCGGCTGGATGACCCGTCTGCTGCACTCGGCCCCCGCCCCCGACAGCGGTGCCGGATCGTTCTTCCAGGCCGGTCTGCGCCGTTCCCGGATCGCCTCGCTGCGCACTTCGCGCGTGCACCAGGACTGGTTCGCCGAGAACTACGTGGGCGTCTGAGCCCGTTCGTCTTTTCCACGTCACCCTGCCCGGCTTCGCCGCGCCATGCCCTGTTGTGTCGCGGCTTTGTCCTGGCTTGGTGTGACTTGCCCTGATTTTCCTTGTGTTGACCTGACTCCCACAGCCCCCCGAGGACACGCCCACGATGACGACGATGACGCTCCACGACGAAACGATGCTGCTCGATGACACGGCCCGCCTGTGCGCCGCGGCGGCGTTCGTCCGCGCGCACGACAGCGCCTCCCTGCTCCCGCTCCTCCTGCCCGGCATCGAGGGGCCCGACCTGCGGGCGCTGGCCGGGCACTGCCACTTCGCCCACGCAGGGATCCTCGTCTTCCCGCCGGACGAGGCGACCCTGCGGGCCCGCCTCACGGACTGCGGGCTGGCGACGGACACCCCCGTCCACCCCAGCGTCGTCGTCCGCGAACGCCTCGCCCGCCGCCACCGGTTCGCCCCGGCCGACCTCGACGTGCGGATCCTGCGCCCGCAGGTGTACGGCGCCGACGGTGAACGCCGCGCGGTGGAGGTCTTCGCCCTGACCGTGCCCCCGCACTCCCGCCTGGAGCCGGTCGCCGCCGCCGAACGGGCCGACGGCCACGAGGCACACCTCGGCTTCGAGGTCGACCATCCCGACCCGCTGGTCTTGCGCGGCCTGTGCGCCATCCTCGTCCGCCACGGAGCCCGCCCCGACGGCGGCGGCTACAACCCGCACGAGAACGGCACCGTCCTGTACTTCACCACCCCCGCCGAGGGGGTCAGCGGCTACCGGCGGCTGGAGCTCTACGCCCACGGCGACCGCCGCGACTCCCTCGCGGCCCATCTGGACCCCGACGGCCACCCGCACCCCCGCCCGGCCGAACGCCCGCCCGCCGAAACGCTCCTTCACCTGCTCACCGGCGCCTGGACCACCCAGGCCCTCGCCTCCTTCGCCCGGCTGGGCCTGCCCGAGGCCATGGACACCCGCACCGCCCGGCCCGCGGCCGACCTCGCCCGCCTGACCGGCACCCACCCCCGCGGCCTCGCCACCCTCCTGCGCTACCTGGAGATGCTGGGCGCCGTGACCCGCGAGGACCGTGCCGACGACCGCCCCGGAGGCCACCCCGGAGACCAGCCGGAGGAAGGTTTCCGCCTCACCGCACTCGGCGCCCTGCTGCGCGCGGACGCGCCCGCGTCCATGCGCCCCCTGGCCCTGATGTACGGCGGCCCCTTCTACCGTTCCTTCGGCGAACTCGACCACGCCGTACGGACCGGGCGGCCGGGCTTCGACCACCTCCACGGCGAGAACCACTTCGACCACTTCGCCCGCGACCCCGAACTCGCCGACCTCTTCGACCGTTCGATGGCGGCGAGCGCGCGCATGTTCCAGCCGCTGCCCGCACACCCGGTGCTCGCCGCGGCGGCCCAGGCGGCCGCGCCCGCCACGGTCGTGGACGTCGCCGGAGGCAACGGGGAGCTGCTCCGCCAGCTCCTCACCGCCCACCCAGGCCTGCGCGGCGTCCTCCTCGAACGCCCGCACGCCGTCGCCACGGCCCGCCGCCTGCTCGACGCCGCGGGCTGCGGAGCGCGCTGCGCGTACCGCGCCGGCGACTTCGCCGACGTCCCCGCCGGAGGCGACGTGTACGTCCTGGCCCGGGTGCTGCACGACTGGGACGACGAGCGCTGCCGGGAGATCCTCGGCCATTGCGCCCGCGCGATGCCCGACCACGCCGACCTGCTGATCGTGGAACGTCTCCTGCCCGCCGACGGTTCCCCCTCGCCGGCGACCGCCTGGGACCTGCACATGCTCTGCAACGTCGGAGGCCGCGAACGCCGGGAGGACCACTACGCCCGCCTGCTGGCCGACGCGGGCCTGACCCTGCACGGCCGCACCCCGCTGCCCCTGGGCGCCCACGTCCTGCACGCCCGCAAGACCCGCGTCCCGGAGCCCGCGCACGCCTGACCGCCGGTGCGTGCCTGACCGCTGGTCATCAGTTCTGCTTAACACCCGTCCATCAAGCCGCCACTTCTGCTGATCACCACGGATCGGCAGAGTGAGGGCATGCAAAGGATCTGCGTCATCGGCGGAAGCCGGTACTTCGGAAAGCTCCTGGTCCAGCGGCTGCGGGCGGCCGGCCACCAGGTCACGGTGATCAACCGCGGCTCCGGCCGCCCGCCCGCCGGAGTCGAGCACCTCGTCGTCGACCGCGACGACGAGGCAGCCCTCCTCGCCGCCCTCGGCCCCCGCACCTTCGACGTGGTCGTGGACCAGGTCTGCTACACCCCCGTGCAGGCCGCGATCGCCGCCCGGGTCTTCGCCGGCCGCACCCGCCGGTACGTGATGACCTCCACCATCGAGGTCTACGACCCCGCGACCGCCGCCGCCCTGGCGCCCCTACCGGCGGACACCCCCGTGCCGGAGGAGACCGTCGACCCGGCGACCTGGCCGGTGGACCCCGGCCTGCCCTGGCACGACGCCGCGTACCTGGAGGCCCACTACGCCGAGGGCAAGCGCCAGGCGGAGGCCGTCCTCACCCGCGCCGGCGGTTTCACGTTCGCCTCCGTGCGCAGCGCGCACGTACTGGGCGGCGGAGCCCGGGAGTTCACCGGCCGCCTCGCCCACTACACCCGCCGCGTCCGGGCCGGGGAAGCGGTCGCCGTGCACGCCCACGCCCTGCCGACGGTGTTCATCCACTTCGCGGAGCTGGCGGAACTGCTGCACTGGGCCGCCACCGAAGCGGACTTCGACGGCCCCCTCAACGCCTGCTCCGACGGCCCGCTCGACGTCCACGCCCTGACCGCGGCCGTCGCCGCACAGGCCGGGCGCGCCCCCCGCTACCAGCCGGCCACCGCCGCCGCGCCCGCGTCTCCGTTCTCCTTCGAACGCCACTACGCCATGAGCAACGCCCGCGCGAAGGAACTGGGCTTCGTCTTCTCCCACACCGCCGACTGGCTGCCGGGCGCCGTCACCGAAGCCCTCGCCGAAACCCCCACCGCCGTCCCCACCGCCTGAGGAACACGAACCGCCATGCCGAACCCGCAGCGCACCCTCGCCGGCACCACCGTCGGCGCCATCGGCCTGGGCGCCATGCCCCTGTCGATCGAGCACCGCCCGGACGAGAGCCGCGCCGTCGCCACCGTCCACGCCGCCCTCGACGCCGGTGTCACGCTCATCGACACCGCCGACAGCTACCACTGGCACGCCGGTGAAGAGGGCCACAACGAACGGCTGGTCGCCCGCGCCCTGGCCGGCTACGGGGGCGACACCTCCGGCGTCCTGATCGCCACCAAGGGCGGCCGCGGCCGCCCCGGCGACGGCAGCTGGACCGTCACCGGCACCCCGGAGCACCTCAAACGGGCCGCGCGGGCCTCCGCCGGCCGGCTGGGCGTGGACGCGATCGGCCTGTACCAGCTCCACAAGCCGGACCCGGACGTCCCCTGGGCGGAGTCCGTGGGCGCGCTGCGCGAGCTCCTCGACGCCGGGACGATCCGGGCCGCCGGCATCTCCAACGTCACCACCGGCCAGATCCGCGAGGCGTACGGGATCCTCGGCGACGGCCTCGTCTCGGTGCAGAACCAGTACTCGCCCGCCGTCCGCGACAGCGAGCCCCAGCTGCGGCTGTGCACCGAACTGGGCCTGGCGTTCCTGCCCTGGAGCCCGCTCGGGGGCATCTCGCGCAGTTCCCTGGACGGTCCCTCGGGGCCGGCCTCCGCCGGTACCGCCTTCCACCGCGTCGCCGCCGCGCACGGGATCAGCCCCCAGCGCGTCGCGCTGGCCTGGCTCCTGGCCCGTTCCCCGGCCGTCATCCCCCTCCCGGGCGCCAGCCGCCCCGCCTCCATCACCGACTCGGCCGCAGCGGTCGGCCTGGAGCTGACCGAAGCGGAACTGACGGAACTCGGCGCGCCCCTGCCCTCGCGGACGGGCTGAGCCGGGCCCTGGCGGGGGAGGCGAGGGGCGTGTGCGGAGTGGGGGCGGAGCCGGCCGGATTCGAACCGGCGTCCTCGCGATTTTGGAGACCGCGCGCGACGACCTCTGCGCTACGGCCCGCCCGGCCCGCATCCTATGCGGCGCCCGCCCACCCGCACCCGCCGGGCCGCCTCCCGGGTCAGGGCCGATCGGCGCCGGGCGGGACCGCCCCGGGCATGTCCGATGAGTTCCGGCCATCGCGCCGGTCTACCCTGCAGACCCGTTCGCCACGGAAGGAGCCCCGGATGACCGGCGCGACGACTTTCGACCTCGGACCGCAGGCGGCCATCGTGTCCCGCCTCGTCTCCGGCGTGCCCGACGGCCTGCTCGCCGGGCCCACGCCCTGCCCCGCGTACGCGGTCGGCGACCTGCTGGGCCATCTCGCGGGCCTGGCCGTCGCCTTCCGCGACGCCGCGCGCAAGGAACTCGGCCCCACGACGGACACGCCCCCGGGCGCGGCCCCGCCCGGGCTGCCCGCCGACTGGCGCGAGCGGATCCCGCAGGCCCTGGGTGAACTGGCCGCGGCCTGGGCGGACCCGGCCGCCTGGACGGGGGCGACCCGCGCGGGCGGTGTGGACCTGCCCGGCGCCGTCGCGGCCGCGGTGGCGGCGGACGAGCTGGTGGTGCACGGCTGGGACCTGGCCCGGGCCACCGGCCGGCAGTACACCCCGGACGCCGCCGCGCTGCACGCCTCCCACGCCTTCCTCCGGGCGGCCGCCGAGGAAGCCGGCGGCGGCGCGGGCGTCTTCGGCCCCGTCGTGCCGGTACCGAACGGGGCGTCGCTGCTGGACGGCACGATCGGGCTCAGCGGCCGCGACCCCGGCTGGACACCGTGACGCACTGACGGCATCGAGCCCCAGCCCCTCAGGCCTCCGACCGGCCCTGCCCAGCTGCCCGGCCGGAGCCGCCCAGGCATCCGGCCGGGCCCGCGCAGGCGTCCGGTCGGAGCCGCTCAGGGGTGGGGCGTCGGCGCGGGTTCGGCCGGCGTGGGCCCCCAGGCCGGCCCCGGTACGGCCGGGCGCCGTCGGCGGGCCACCAGCCACAGGACGCCCAGGACGGCGAACGCCAGCAGGGCCAGCACGCCGACGATGATCAGCCAGCCGCAGAGGACCCCGGTCCGCAGTGTCTCGTCCTCGGGGAGAGCCACCCCGAGCACCTGGCCGACCGCGGCGGTGCCGCCGGGCGTCGTCCCCTGGCGGAAGCGGGAATCAGCCGAGTTCCCGCGGTTGTCGCCGAGCAGGAAGACGCGCCCCTGCGGGACGGTCACCGAGAACGGACCCGAAACCGCCGTCGTGGAGTCGTCCTTCACGTAAGGCTCGTCCAGGGGTCGGCCGTTGTGCGTGAGGC
>NZ_JBHVUQ010000151.1:0-18269 GCF_042884105.1 Streptomyces sp. NPDC058157 | reverse complement strand
CCCTTCCGTGGTGCGCGGTGCGCGCGTCAGCCCTCGCCGCGGCGCAGGCTGGGCTTGAGGTCCTTGAAACGGGCCAGCAGGCCGTTGACGAAGGCCGGCGAGTCGTCCGTGGAGAACTCCTTCGCCAGCTGCACCGCCTCGTCGATCGCCACGGCGTCCGGGGTCTCGTCGACCCAGATCAGCTCGTAGGCGCCCAGCCGCAGGATGTTCCGGTCGGCGACCGGCATGCGGTCGAGCTCCCAGTCCACGGCGTAGGTGACGATCAGGTCGTCGATGCGGTTGACCTTCTCGGCGTAGCCCTCTACGAGGTCCATCGTGAAGGCGTTGACCGGCGGCTGCCGGTCGTCCGCGTTCGCGTGCCGGATCCAGTCCGCGAGGACCTCGCGCACGGGGACGTCGCGCTGGTCGGCCTCGAAGAGGATCTGGAAGGCGCGCTTGCGCGCGTTGCTCCGGGCAGCCACGGTTAGCTGTTCACCCGGCCGAGGTAGGCGCTGGTGCGGGTGTCGACCTTGATCTTCTCGCCGGTGGTGACGAAGAGCGGGACCTGGATCTCGTGGCCGGTCTCCAGCTTGGCGGGCTTGGTGCCGCCGGTGGAGCGGTCGCCCTGGACGCCCGGGTCGGTGTGCTCGATGGTCAGCTCGACGGCGGCCGGGAGCTCGACGTAGAGCACCTCGCCCTCGTGCTGGGCCACGGAGGCGGTGAAGCCCTCGATGAGGAAGTTGGCGGCGTCGCCGACGGCCTTGCGGTCGACCATCAGCTGGTCGTAGGTGCTCATGTCCATGAAGACGAAGTAGTCGCCGTCCATGTACGAGAACTGCATGTCACGGCGGTCGATCGTGGCGGTGTCGACCTTCGTGCCGGCGTTGAAGGTCTTGTCGACGACCTTGCCGGAGAGCACGTGCTTGAGCTTGGTGCGCACGAAGGCCGGGCCCTTGCCGGGCTTGACGTGCTGGAACTCGACGACGGACCAGAGCTGGTCACCGTCGAGCTTGAGCACCATGCCGTTCTTGAGGTCGTTCGTGGAAGCCACGGTTGCGGAATCTCCTGCACTGGAAGACCAGGGAGGCGCACACGGCCCGGCACAGCGGACTACAGTGCGAGCAGCTCCTTGGTCGTAATGGTGAGTAGCTCGGGACCGCCGTCCGCCTCGGGGCGCACGACGAGCGTGTCATCGATCCGGACACCTCCCCGGCCGGGGAGGTGAACCCCCGGTTCGACGGTGACCGGCACGCAAGCGTCCAGTTTACCCATTGCCGTAGGTGCAAGCTGCGGGTCCTCGTCGATTTCGAGGCCGACCCCGTGTCCCGTGCACCCCGCGAGGGCCTCGCCGTACCCCGCCGAGTCCAGTACGGACCGGGCCGCATGGTCCACTTCGCGGTAGGCGGCTCCGGGCAGCAGCGCCTCCCGGCCGGCCCGCTGCGCGGCGAAGACGAGGTCGTACAGCTCGATCTGCCAGTCGGCCGGCGTGGTGCCGATCACGAAGGTGCGGCCGATCTCGCAGCGGTAGCCCCGGTAGTTCGCGCCGAGGCAGACGGACAGGAAGTCGCCCTCCTCCACCCGGCGGTCCGAGGGCCGGTGCCGGGAGCGGCCGGAGTGCGGGCCGGTGCCGACGGAGGTGGGGAAGGCCGGGCCGTCCGCCCCGTGGTCGACCAGCCGGCGCTCCAGCTCCAGGGCCAGGTGGCGTTCGGTGCGCCCGACGAGGATCGACTCCAGCAGCTCCCCGAGGGCCTGGTCGGCGATCTCGGCGGCGATGCGCAGGCAGGCGATCTCCTCCTCGTCCTTGACCAGCCGCTGCTGCTCCACGGCGGTGCCCAGGTCGGCCAGCCGCAGCCGGGGCGCGACGGAGCTGACGGCGCGGTGGCGGGCGACGGTGAGGTGGTGCTCCTCCACGGCGAGGGTGTCCGCCCGCGCGGCGGCGGCACGGTCGGCCGCGGCCACCGCCGGATCGGCCCCGGGGCCGCCCAGCAGGCTGAGCGTCAGCCCCTCGTCCAGGCGCCCCTCCTCGGCCTCGCCGGTGGGGGCGGTGGCGCAGAAGAGTTCGTCGTCGGCGGGCCCGACCAGCAGGACGGCGCCCAGCGGGGACGCCCCGGCGAGGTAGCGGACGTTCGCCGGACGCGTGATCAGGGCGGCGGAGTTGCCCGCGGCGGCGCAGCGCTCACGGAGCAGGCCCCTGCGGGCCGCGTACACGTCTGACATGTCTTCGAGCCTACGAGCGCCCCGCGCATCCGGCCCGGCGAGCGCGTCCGGACGGGCCGCCCCCGTCCGCCCCCGCCGCCCCTACCAGCGGGGAGGGCTCGCCAGGGCCCGCGCGAGGACCTCGTCCAGGGCGCGCGCGGTGGCTTCCACGTCGAGGTGGGAGTTGTCGATGATCGGCAGCCCGGAGCCGTACCAGCCGGCCATCCGGCCGTGGATGCGGGCGACCTCCTCGTCGGACAGCCGCCGGTTGCCGGAACGGGCCGCGTTGCGGTCCAGGACGATCTCCAGGCCCGGGAGCAGGACGACCGGCAGCAGGGCGGGCCCGACGTGGCGCTTCCAGCCGCCGAGCCCGACCACGGGCCGGTCCGGGAAGACGGCGTCGTCCAGGATGCAGGAGATGCCGTTGGCCAGGAAGTTGCGGGCGGCGAAGCCGCAGGTGCGGCGGGCGAGGCGGTACTGGGCCTCGGAGTGGTCGTTCCAGCCGGCCTGCGGGTCCGCGAAGCCCGAGCGGACCCATTCGCGGACGTCGTCCAGGCTGATGTGCGCGGTCGGCACCGGGCGGGTCGCCGCCCAGTGCCGGGCCACGGTGGTCTTGCCTGCGCCCGCCGGGCCGATGAGCAGCACGGCGAGCACGGCGCCGCCCGTCCCCCCGGTGGGGGGAGCGGCCGGCGCGGGTGCGGCGGGGGGCAGCGGGATGTGCCCGGTGGCCTCGGGCACCGGGGGCGCCGGCCAGCCCTGCGCGGGGGGTATCGGGGGTGGCGGGGGCGGCGCCGGGTGCTGTCCCGGCGGGCCCCAGCCCCCCACTCCGTGCTGCATCCGCGCCACTCCGTCTCGTTCAGGCGACTGATGCGAGAACGTTATCTCAGCCCGTGACCTCTTCGGCCAGCGCGCGCAGCGCCAGCCGGTAGGAGCCCAGTCCGAAGCCCGCGACGGTGCCGGTCGCCACGGCCGCGATGACCGAGGTGTGCCGGAACTCCTCCCGGGCGTACGGGTTGGAGATGTGCACCTCGATCAGCGGGGCGGTGCGCTGCGCGGCCGCGTCCCGCATGGCGTACGAGTAGTGCGTGAAGGCGCCCGGGTTGATCACGACCGGGATCTTGCCGTCCGCCGCCTCGTGCAGCCAGCGCACGAGCTCGCCCTCGTCGTTGGTCTCGCGGACCTCGACGTCGAAGCCGAGTTCGGCGCCCAGGGCGCGGCAGCTCTCGACCAGCCCGGCGTACGAGGTGGCCCCGTAGACGTCGGGCTCGCGGGAGCCGAGCCGGCCCAGGTTCGGGCCGTTCAGCACCAGGACGGGGCGGCTCACGCGGAGACCTCGCCGTAGGCGGCGATCAGGTGGGCCGGGTCGGGGCCCTCCAGGACGGTCGGCTTGCCCAGTCCGTCGAGGACGATGAAGCGCAGCAGGTTGCCGCGGGACTTCTTGTCGACCTGCATGGTCTGGAGCAGCTTGGTCCACTGGTCGCCGCGGTAGGTCAGCGGCAACCCGACGGAGGCGAGGACGGACCGGTGGCGGTCGGCCGTGGCGTCGTCCAGGCGTCCGGCGAGGCGGCCGAGTTCGGCGGCGAAGACCATGCCGACGGAGACGGCCGCGCCGTGGCGCCACTTGTAGCGCTCGTTCTTCTCGATGGCGTGCGCGAGGGTGTGGCCGTAGTTGAGGATCTCCCGCAGGCCCGACTCCTTGAGGTCGCTGGAGACCACGTCGGCCTTGACCTGGATGGAGCGGACGATCAGCTCGGCCGTGTGGGGGCCGGCGGGCGTACGGGCCGCCGCCGGGTCCTCCTCGATCAGGTCGAGGATCACCGGGTCGGAGATGAAGCCGGCCTTGATGATCTCGGCGAGGCCGCTGACGTAGTCGTTGACCGGCAGCGACTCCAGCGCCGCCAGGTCGCAGAGCACCCCGGCCGGCGGGTGGAAGGCGCCGACGAGGTTCTTGCCCTCGGCGGTGTTGATGCCGGTCTTGCCGCCGACGGCCGCGTCCACCATCGCCAGGACGGTGGTCGGCACCGCGATCCAGCGCACCCCGCGCAGCCACGAGGCCGCGACGAAGCCCGCGAGGTCGGTGGTGGCGCCGCCGCCCACGCCGACGATCACGTCGGTGCGGGTGAAGTTGGACTGGCCGAGCGCCTTCCAGCAGTAGGCCGCCACCTCGACGGTCTTGGCCTCCTCGGCGTTGGGCACCTGGATGGCGACGGCCTCGTAGCCCTGGTCGGCGAGGTCCGCGCGGAGCGCCTCGCCGGTCTCGGCGAGGGCCTCCGGGTGGATCACGGCGACCCGCTGGGCCTTCGTCCCGATCAGGCCGCCGAGCTCGCCGAGCAGCTGCCGGCCGACCAGCACGTCGTACGCGTCGTGTCCGGCGCTCGCGCCGACCTGGATCCGCGTCACCTGGTCTGTCATACGTCCTTCAACTCCAGAGCGTCGAGGACCGCCTGGGCGACCTCTTCGGGGGTGCGTTCGTCCGTGGCCACCACGACGCGCGCGACTTCGGTGTACAGGGGGCGCCGGGCGTCCATCAGCTCGCGCCACTGCCGGCGCGGGTTGACGGCCAGCAGGGGGCGGGCCGCGCCGAGGCCGACGCGGCGCACGGCCTCCTCGACGTCCATCGACAGGTAGGCGACGGGCAGCCCGGCCAGCAGGGCGCGGGTGCCCGCGTCGAGGACGGCCCCGCCGCCGAGGGCGAGGACGCCCGTGTGCCCGGCGACGGCGGCGGCGACCGCCTCCCGCTCCAGCTCACGGAAGTACGGCTCGCCCTCGTCGACGAAGATGTCGGAGATCTCGCGGCCCTGGGCGGCGACGATGTCCGCGTCCGTGTCCCGGTAGGGGACGCCGAGCCGCTCGGCGAGCAGCGCCCCCACCGTGGACTTGCCGGACCCCATGGGGCCGACGAGGACGACGAGCGGTCCGCCCGTCACCGGATCTGCAGGTTGTCGAGGTAGGACCGCACGTTGCGGCGGGTCTCGGCGACGGAGTCGCCGCCGAACTTCTCCACGACGGCGTCGGCCAGCACGAGCGCGACCATGGCCTCGGCGACGATGCCCGCGGCGGGCACGGCGCAGACGTCGGAGCGCTGGTGGTGCGCCACGGCCGCCTCGCCGGTGGCCACGTCGACGGTGGCGAGGGCGCGCGGCACGGTCGCGATGGGCTTCATCGCGGCGCGGACGCGCAGCAGCTCACCGGTGGTCAGGCCGCCCTCGGTGCCGCCGGAGCGGCCGGAGGTGCGCTTGATGCCCTCGGGGGTGGAGACGATCTCGTCGTGCGCCTGCGAGCCGGGCACGCGGGCCAGCTCGAAGCCGTCCCCGACCTCGACGCCCTTGATGGCCTGGATGCCCATGAGCGCCGCGGCGAGGCGGGCGTCGAGGCGGCGGTCCCAGTGGACGTGGGAGCCGAGGCCGACGGGCACGCCGTAGGCGAGGACCTCGACGACGCCGCCGAGGGTGTCGCCGTCCTTGTGGGCCTGGTCGATCTCCGCGACCATCGCCTTCGACGCGTCGGCGTCGAGGCAGCGCACCGGGTCGGCGTCGAGCTTCTCGACGTCGGCGGGGGTCGGGTAGACGCCGTAGGGGGCCTTGGCCGCGGCCAGTTCCACCACGTGCGAGACGATCTCGATGCCCGCGACCTCCTTGATGAAGGAGCGGGCGACGGCGCCGAGGGCGACGCGGGCGGCGGTCTCACGGGCGCTGGCGCGCTCCAGGATCGGCCGCGCCTCGTCGAAGCCGTACTTCTGCATGCCCGCGAGGTCGGCGTGGCCGGGGCGGGGGCGGGTCAGCGGCGCGTTGCGGCCGGTCTCCTTGAGCAGCGAGGGGTCGACGGGGTCGGCCGACATGACCGTCTCCCACTTGGGCCACTCGGTGTTGCCGACCATGATGGCGACCGGGGAGCCCTGGGAGAGGCCGTGGCGGACGCCGCCGAGGAAGGTGATCTCGTCCTGCTCGAACTTCATCCGGGCACCGCGTCCATAACCGAGGCGGCGGCGGGCCAGGTGGTCGGCCACCAGCTCGGTGGTGACCGGGACGCCGGCGGGAAGGCCCTCCAGCGTCGCGACCAGGGCCGGTCCGTGCGACTCTCCTGCGGTCAGCCAACGCAACCTGCTCAACGATGCTCCTCATGCTCGCGCCGGGCACTGCCACGACGGGCCGGGTGCGCGGGCCCGGTACCGCCGGTACCCGAATCCTCCCACGTCCCGGGGGTTCCTCCGTGATCCGGTCCAGCTATCGGACGGCCGTCTCACGCCCGCGCCACCACCGGTAGCCCTCGTAGAGGACCACCACGGCCAGCAGCGACCCGATGACCCACTTCATCCACGCGGGCAGACTGCCGACCATCACCTTCAGGAACATCGCGACGCCGTACGCGGCGTCCCACTTCGACGCCAGTACCTGGCCCGTCCCGACCGCGTCCACGCGCCCCCCTCACCCCGGATTCCCCGGAGGGAAGCCTAACGGGCCGCGAGCGCCCGCTCTCCCGCCGCCCGCATGGCCGCCAGCGGGCCCGGGGTGCGGCCGGTCATCAGCTCGACCTGGAGCACGGCCTGGTGCACGAGGAGGTCGAGCCCGCCGAGCAGGGTGCCGCCGCGGGCGGTCCAGGCGGCCGCGAGGGCGGTCGGCCAGGGGTCGTAGAGGACGTCGAAGAGGGCGCCCGGGGCCGCGGGGACGGCGGCGGCCAGTTCGTCGGTGGCGCCGGCCGGGGTGGTGGCGATCACGAGCGGGGCGTGGAGGGCCTCCGCGGCCGTGGACCAGTCGGCGGTGCGGACGTCCACGCCGAGCCGCTCGCCCCAGCCGCGCATCTCGTCGGCGCGGGCGGCGGAGCGGACGTACGCGGTGATCTCGCCGGTGCAGATCCGGGCGAGGGCGGCCAGCGCCGAGGAGGCCGTGGCACCCGCGCCGAGGATCGCCGCGGCGGGGACCTTCTCGACCCCGCGCTCGCGCAGGGCCGCGACTATGCCGGGGATGTCGGTGTTGTCGCCGACGCGGCGGCCGTCCGCGGTGAGGACGAGGGTGTTGACCGCCTCCACCGAGGCGGCGGTGTCGCTGATCTCGTCCAGCAGCGGGATGACCGCCCGCTTGAGCGGCATCGTCAGGGAGAACCCGGCCCACTCGGGGCCGAGGCCGGCCACGAACCCCGGGAGCGCGGCCTCGTCGATCTCGAACCGGTCGTAGGACCAGTCGTCGAGGCCGAGCTCCCGGTAGGCCGCCCGGTGGAGTACCGGTGAGAGGGAGTGCTCGATGGGAGAACCCAGCACCGCGGCCCGTGTCCGTGACATGTCCTGCTACCCGCCGTTCTTCTTCTTCGCCTGTCGCTCCTGGAACTCCGCGACGAGCTTGAGGTGCTCGTCGTAGGTCTTGGTGAAGGTCGTCTTGTCGCCGTCGACCGACACGAAGAACATCCAGCCGCCGTGGTCGGGGTTGAGCGTAGCGGTCAGCGCGTCCAGGCCGGGGTTGTCGATCGGGCCGGGCGGGAGGCCCTTGACGAAGTGGGTGTTGTACGGGTGGTCGAAGGCCTGGGCTTCCTTCAGGTTGAAGTTGATCTCGCTCTGGCCCTTGACGTAGTTGTACGTCGAGTCGAACTGGAGCTTCTGGTTCGTGACGTCGTTGGTCTTCTTGAGGCGGTTGTAGACCACCTCGGCCATCTTGCGGAAGTCGTCGTGGTTCTTGCCCTCGGCGTTGACGAGGCTCGCGACGGTGATCACCTGGAGCGGGTTCTCCAGGTTGAGCTCCTTGGCCTTGCCCTCGACGCCCAGCTCCGCGTACTTGTCGGAGGCGTTCTTGACCATCTGCTTGAGCAGGGACTCGGGCGTGCTGTCCTTCTTGAGGTCGTACCGCATCGGGTACAGGAAGCCCTCGAGCGGGTCCATGATCTTCGGGTTGTTCGCGGCCCAGGCCGGCAGGCCGAGGTTCTTAAACTCGCGCGTGGCGATCTCGCGGGTGGTGCCGTCCGGTTTGCCGAGCTTCTTGTCGATCATCTTGTAGACCTCGGCGTTCCGCGCGCCCTCGGGAATGGTGATGACCGCGAGCTTGCTCGGGTCGACCATCAGCGCGACGGCGGCCGTGCCCGACATCTTCTTCTTCAGCGGGTAGATGCCCGGCTGGATCGACTTGCCCTTGGGGTTGGCGTTCGCGGCGTCCACGAAGGCCTGGGCGCTGGCGACCACGCCGGCTTCCTTGAGGATGCGGCCCATCTGGCCGAGGCCCGCGTTCTTGGGGATCTCGACGTCGACGGTCTCGTCCGTGCCCTCGCCCGCGAAGTCCTCGGTCGCGCCGAACCGGTCCTTCAGGTAGCCGTAGCCGTAGTAGCCGCCACCGCCGACGACGGCGGCGATCACGACGGCGGCGACCAGGCAGGCCGTGCCGCTGCGCTTCTTCTGCTTCTTCTTGCCGCCCTTGCCGTTCTTCCCGCGGCCCGCCCGGCGGCCGCCGGCCACCGGCTCGTCGCCGTCCGCGCCGCCGCCCACCGGCAGCGCGGACTCCTCCGGCTCCTCCTCCACGTCGGCCGGATCCGGCTCCAGGTGGCGCCGGTTGGGGGGCGTGGGGGGCGGGAAGGCTTCCGGGGTCGCGTAGAGGTCCGGGGCTTCACCGGGGTAGGCCCCGGCGGACTGCTGGGCGTACGGGTCGGCACCCGCGTAGGGGTCGGTCTGGACGGCGGCCATGTACTGCTGTTCGTGGCCGCCGTCCCAGCCCGGAGCCTGGCCCTGGCCGTCGTACGACGGCTGCTGCTGGAGCTGCTGGGCGTGGGCGTGCTGCATCGCGTACGCCTGCTGCTGCTGGTCGGCGTACTGCGGCTGCTGCTGGTACTGCTGTGCGTACTCCTGCTGGAACTGGGCCTGCTGCTGGTACTGCACGTCCTGGTGCTGCGGGTCCAGGGGGTGCTGGTACTGCTGCGGGTCACCGCCGTAGGGAACCTGCCCCTGCTGCGTCTGGTGCGCGGTCCACCCCTGGTCCCCGTAGAGGGGGTCCTGGGGGTTCCACGGTTCGGAGCCGTGGCCCCGGCCATAGTCAGTCATCGGTCCCCTAGAGCCGCGAGACGTGGTCCGCGGCTCATGTCGGCCGCGGCACCCGGTTCCGCCTCTTGAGTGGTGGGCGACGGCTGTTCGAATGCCGTCTCATCGCGCGGAACGTTACCGTACCGCGATCAGACAACCACTTCGACGCACTCACCAGGCGGATTACCTGATACCCGTTCGGTCTCAAGAGCGTTCTGGAGGATGACCACAGCGGCTGCCTGGTCGATGACCGACCTGCCCTTCTTCGCGTTCCGGCCGGAAGCCCGCAGGCCCTGGGCGGCGGTGACCGTGGTCATCCGCTCGTCGACCAGGCGGACCGTCACCGGCTTGACGCCCTTGGCCAGTTCGTTCGCGAAGGCACGCACCTTGGCCGCGGCCGGCCCCTCCCGCCCGCTGAGCGAGCGGGGGAGGCCGACGACGACTTCGAGGGGTTCGTACTCCTCGACGAGCTGCCGCAGCCGTCGGTGGGCGGCCGGGATGTCCCGGCCCGGGACGGTCTCGACCGGTGTGGCCAGCACCCCGTCGGGGTCGCACGAGGCGACCCCGATCCGGGCGTCTCCGACGTCGATGGCCAGTCGGCGGCCCCGGCGCAGGCTCATCGTCAGGCCGTCTCGACGACGAGGCGTTCGACCGCGGCGATGGCCTCGGGCACGGCGCCCGGGTTCTGGCCGCCGCCCTGGGCCACGTCCGGCTTGCCGCCACCGCCGCCGCCGAGGGTCTTGGCGGCGGTACGGACCAGGTCGCCGGCCTTGAGGCCGCGCTCGCGGGCCGCCTCGTTGGTGGCGATGACGGTCAGGGGGCGGTCGTTCGCCACGGTGAACAGCGCGACGACGGCCGGGCGGTCGCCCGGGATGCGGCCGCGGACGTCCAGGACCAGCTTGCGCAGGTCGTCGGCGCCCGTGCCGTCCGGCACCTGGCCGACGACGAGGGCGACGCCGCGGATGTCCTGGGCGCCGGCGGCGAGGCCGGCGGCGGCCTGGAGGACCTTCTCCGCGCGGAACTTCTCGATCTCCTTCTCGGCGTCCTTCAGCTTGCCGAGCATGGCGGCGATCTTCTCCGGCAGCTCCTCCGGACGGCCCTTGACCAGCTCCTGGAGCTGGGCGACGACCGTGTGCTCCTTGGCGAGGAAGTTGTAGGCGTCGACGCCGACGAGGGCCTCGACGCGGCGCACGCCGGAGCCGATGGAGGACTCGCCGAGCAGCTTCACCAGACCCAGCTGGGCGGTGTTGCCGACGTGGGTGCCGCCGCACAGCTCCTTGGAGAAGTCGCCGATGGTCACGACGCGCACGCGCTCGCCGTACTTCTCGCCGAACTCGGCGATGGCGCCCTGCTTCTTCGCCTCGTCGATGCTCATGATCTCGGCGGTGACGTCGAGCTCGCGGGAGAGCACGTCGTTGATCTTCTGCTCGACGTCGGTGAGGACCGTGCCGGGGACGGCGTTCGGGGAGCCGAAGTCGAAGCGGAAGCGGCCGGGGCTGTTCTCGGAGCCGGCCTGGGCGGCCGTCGGGCCGAGGGCGTCGCGCAGCGCCTGGTGAGTCAGGTGGGTGGCCGAGTGGGCGCGGGCGATGGCCCGGCGGCGCTTGATGTCGATCGCGGCGTACGCGGAGGCGCCGACCGTGACCTCGCCGACCTGGACGGAGCCCTTGTGGACGGAGACGCCCGGGACGGGCTGCTGGACGTCGCGGACCTCGATGACGGCACCGGTGTCGAGCTTGATGCGGCCCTGGTCGGCGAGCTGGCCGCCGCCCTCGGCGTAGAACGGGGTGCGGTCGAGGACGACCTCGACCTCGTCGCCCTCGGAGGCGGCGGGCGCGGAGACGCCGTTGACCAGGAGGCCGACGATGGTGGCCTCGCCCTGGTTGGTGGCGTAGCCGGTGAACTCGGTGGCGCCGGAGCCGTCGGCGATGTCCCGGTAGGCGGACATGTCCGCGTGGCCGGTCTTCTTGGCCTTGGCGTCGGCCTTGGCGCGGTCGCGCTGCTCCTGCATCAGGCGGCGGAAGCCGGTCTCGTCCACGGAGAGGCCCTGTTCGGCGGCCATCTCCAGGGTGAGGTCGATCGGGAAGCCCCAGGTGTCGTGGAGCAGGAACGCCTTGTCGCCGGAGAGGACGGTGCCGCCGCCGGCCTTGGTCTCGGTCACGGCGGTGTCGAGGATGTTCGTGCCGCCCTTGATGGCCTTGAGGAAGGCGGCTTCCTCGGCGAGGGCGACGGTCTCGATGCGCTTGCGGTCGGTGACGAGCTCCGGGTACTGCTGCCCCATCGTCTCGATCACGACGTTGATCAGGTCCTGGACGACCGGGCCGGTGGCGCCCATGAGGCGCATGTTGCGGATGGCGCGGCGCATGATGCGGCGCAGCACGTAGCCGCGGCCCTCGTTGCCGGGGGTGACGCCGTCGCCGATGAGCATGGTCGAGGTGCGGATGTGGTCGGCGACCACGCGCAGGGAGACGTCCGAGTGCTGGGCGGCGCCGTACTGCACGCCGGTCAGCTCGGTGGCCTTGTCCATGACCACGCGCAGGGTGTCGGTCTCGTACATGTTCTGGACGCCCTGCAGGATCATCGCGAGGCGTTCGAGGCCGAGGCCGGTGTCGATGTTCTTCGACGGGAGGTCGCCGAGGATCGGGAAGTCCTCCTTGCCGTCGCCGGCGCCCCGCTCGTACTGCATGAAGACGAGGTTCCAGATCTCCACGTACCGCTCGTCGTTGACGGCGGGGCCGCCCTCGACGCCGAACTCGGGGCCGCGGTCGTAGTTGATCTCGGAGCAGGGGCCGCAGGGGCCGGGGACGCCCATGGACCAGAAGTTGTCCTTCTTGCCCAGGCGCTGGATGCGCTCGGCCGGGACGCCGATCTTGTCGCGCCAGATGGCCTCGGCCTCGTCGTCGTCGAGGTAGACCGTGATCCAGAGCTTCTCGGGCTCCAGGCCGTAGCCGCCGTCCGCCACGGAGCTGGTCAGCAGCTCCCAGGCGTACTTGATGGCGCCTTCCTTGAAGTAGTCGCCGAAGGAGAAGTTGCCGCACATCTGGAAGAACGTGCCGTGGCGGGTGGTCTTGCCGACCTCTTCGATGTCCGGGGTGCGGACGCACTTCTGCACGCTGGTCAGCGTGGGCGCGGGCGGCTTGGTCTCACCCAGGAAGTAGGGCTTGAACGGCACCATGCCCGCGGGCACCAGCAGCAGAGTCGGGTCGTCCGCGATGAGCGACGCCGAAGGGACAACGGTGTGACCGCGCTCCTCGAAGAAGCTCAGCCAGCGGCGGCGGATTTCAGCCGACTCCATCAGTGGTCCTCATTCCGGTTGTACGAGAGATTCGATCGGTGGGTGGTGCTGTCGGGGCCGATGGCCCGCAGGCGCCGCGGCCCGGGGAGGGCGGTGACGTTGTCGGGCCGGTCGGGGTCCTGGGTCAGGCCCAGTGCGTCGTTCAGCTCGTCCTCGCGCTGCGTCATTCCCGCCTTGACGTCGAGGGCGAAGTCCTTGAGGCGGTGGCCCGCCTCGACGGCCTTGTCGGCCGCCTGGGCCGCGAGGCTCTCCGGCGTCAGCTTCTTCAGCTGGCGGTTGACCTTGGTGGTGGCCCAGACGCCGGCGGCGGCGCCGGCGGTGAACCAGAAGGCTCGGCGGAACATCGGAGGTCTCAGCCCTTCTGCTTGCGGCGCCGCGGATCGGGCACCGTACGGCCGACGATCACGGTGCGCCGGGGGGTGCGCTCGGTTCCCGCGTCGCCCTTGCCCATGGCCTTGCGCACCCCGTAGCCGAAGGCCGCGACCTTGACGAGCGGGCCGCCGAAGGTGGAGGCGACGGTGGAGGACAGTGCGGAGGCGTTGGAGGTGACCTCCTGGACGTCGCTCGCGATGGCGTCGACCCGGTCGAGCTGGGTGCGCGCGGAGCGGACGGTCGTCGAGGCGTCCGCGAGCAGCGGGACGGCCTGCTCGGTGACCTCGGCCACGAGCTTGGTGGTGGCCCTGAGCACCTGGGCGAGCCTGGCCAGCGCCACTGCGAGGAAGGAGACCAGGATGGCCCAGAAGACGGCCACGATGATCCCGGCCACCTCTCCACCGGACACGTTGCACCGCTTCCTGAATCTGGAAACCCGACGGGTTAAGTCTGCTGGTAAGTCTGCTCCGACCCTATCGCGCCGGAGATCCGCCGCAGTACCGGATTCCGGTGCGGCTCCGACGGATACGGCAAAGCCCGCCGCCCCCCGGAGGGGACGGCGGGCCGGACCAGCCTGTGAGTGGCTACGGCCGCTGGATCAGCGGGCGTAGTACTCGACGACGAGCTGCTCGTCGCAGATGACCGGGATCTCCTTGCGGTTCGGGTCGCGGTCGAGGCGGAAGGCCAGGGCCTTCAGGTTGACCTGCAGGTAACGCGGGGTCTCACCCTCACCGGCGTAGCCACCCTCGCGGGCGACCTGGAAGGGGTGCTTCTCGCGGCTGCGCTCGCGGACCGTGATGACGTCGTCGGGACGCACGCGGAACGACGGCTTGTCGACCTTGCCACCGTTGACCTCGATGTGGCCGTGGACGACCATCTGGCGGGCCTGGTAGATCGTGCGGGCGATGCCGGCACGCAGGACCAGGGCGTCCAGACGACGCTCGAGCTCGACGACCAGCGCCTCGCCCGTCTTGCCCTCGGCCTTCTTCGCGCGGTCGTACGCGCGGGCCATCTGGCGCTCGGAGATGTCGTACTGGGCGCGCAGACGCTGCTTCTCGAGCAGACGGACCTTGTAGTCCGAGTTCTGCTTGCGGCCACGGCCGTGCTCGCCCGGCGGGTAGGGGCGGGCCTCGAAGTACTTGACGGCCTTCGGCGTCAGGGCAATGCCGAGGGCGCGAGACTTCTTGACCTTGGGTCGCTTCTGGTTCACGGGGAACCTACCTCCATGTAAGTTAGGTGAGGCTTACCTTATCGAGGAGGACGTAATGTCTCGACCACATGGGATCCCCCTGCCCAGTGCGCAACGCAGTTCGGATTCAGACGAAACAGAATCCGCTTGCGCCGACGATAAGCAAGGTCAGCCGCGTCCCAGGGAAGGCGTTCGGCAGCTCACCGGAGCCGAACGCGTACGAACCCTCGTAGAGTCCAACGCCTCAGTATCCCTCACACTGCCGGGTGCTCGTGACCAGCTGTGGACCCGTGACCAGGGAGAGTGCGGGACAGGGGCGCCGGTCGCTCGGACCGTCACCCCGGACGGGGACGTGATTCTCCTGGTGCCAGGGGAATCCGCGGCGGCCAGGGCCGCCGCTCACGCCCAGGACGACGACCTCCCCGCCGTGATCGAGATCACGGACGTGGCGCCGGTGTCCGTCCCCCATCGTATACGGGGCCGCGCCCGGCTCGCCGGGTGGCTGACCCCGGTCCGCGGCGACGACCGCGCGCCCTGCGCCGCGCTCCTGGCCGAGCGCCACCCGGTGGGCGAGCTGCTCGGGCTGACGGAGGCCCTCGAAGCCGACGCCCCGTACACCGGGCGCCCGGCCTGGATGCTGCTGCGCCTGGAGGTCGGCGAGATCTCCGTGGACGACCTGTGGGGCGCCGAGCGGGTGGACCCCGAGGAGCTGGCGGCGGCCGGGCCGGACCCGATGGCGGCGCACGAGGCGGAGCTCCTGCAGCACCTGGCCTCCGTCCACCCCGACCGGCTCGCCGGCCTGTGTGGGCTGCTGGGCTCCCGGGAGGCGTCCGGGCTGACCCCCGTCCCGCTCGCCCTGGACCGGCTGGGACTGCGCGTCCGCTTCACCCGCGGGCCCGGCCTGGCCGCCTTCGACGCCCGCTTCGACTTCCCCGAGCCGGTCGCGGACGTGTGCGGCCTGCGCCGGGCCGTGCGCGGCCTGTTCCCCGCCGCCGCTCACTGAGGGCAGGTGCCGAGCAGTTCCTCCAGCGCCGTCCTCTCCGGCGGGGTGACGGAGAGCGCGTACTTGGTCTTGATGCCGGTGTAGCGGCGCGCGTACTCGCACCAGTACGCCTGCCGGGGCGGCCGCCACTTGTCGGCGGTCCTGCTGCCCTTGTCCTGGTTGGTCTGCTTGTCCACGGCGAGCAGCACGTCGAGGTCGTTGGCGTACTCCAGCCTGCGCGCGGGCGTCCACGCGTACGCCCCGGCCCGCCAGGCGGCGCCGAGCGCGACGACGTGGTCGGTCTCGATCTGCGAGGCGCGGCGGTAGGAGTAGGGCAGCTCCTTCCCCGTGTACGGGTCGTGGAGCACCCCGGAGAGGACCACGCAGGGGTTGCGGTCCCCCTCACGGAGCTCGGACAGGTCCCTGCGGAGCACGTCGTCCCCGGTGTCGCACCCGTTGCGGCCGCCGACGGCGTCGGTGTCGTCGGACCAGTACCGCCCGAAGGCCTCGCGCTTGTAGGTCTCCCAGTTGCGGCCCCACTCGACCTTGAGCCCTTCGAGCTCCGCCCTTGCCGTTGCCGGGTCCGGGGGGGGAAGCCCTGGCCGACGAGCGGGACCCTTGCCTGCGGGGCGGAGGTCTGGTGGTGGCAGCCGCCGAGCAGCAGTACCGCGGCCGCCACGGCGAGGAGCGCGCCCCGAGATCCCATGGCCGGGAGCCTAGGGCCCCGCCCGACCCCGGGCCCGGTCGACACGGCCGCCGCTGCGCGGGGCAGTCCCCTACCCGCCCTTCCACCGTTCCCAGGGGCTCCGCCCCTGACCCCGATACGTGCGCTGCGCGCCCGTGCGCTCAAACACCGCGCGGGCTGGATTTCGCGCAGCGAAATTCCAGCCCCGCCGGCGTTTGAGGCGCGGGGGTCCGGGGGCGGAGCCCCCTGGGGCACCTCCCAGCGGTAGCCGGGGGAGGAACGGAGGAAGGGCGGGGCGGGGAGTGGCGCCGCAGGCACGCCCGATCCCGCCCGGCCGGGTCAGCTCGTGCCGCGGAGGCGTTCGCGGACCTTTTCCACCACGTCCGCGTAGCGGGCCTCGGCCCCGTACCGCGTCGGCTCGTAGTACCGCTTCCCGTGGACCTCGTCCGGCGCGTACTGCTGCGCGGCGATGGCCCCCGGCACGTCGTGCGGGTAGACGTACCCGACGGCGTGCCCCAGCTTGGCCGCGCCCTTGTAGTGCCCGTCCCGCAGGTGCGCCGGTACGGTCCCGGCCAGCCCGGCCCGGACATCGGCCAGCGCCGCGCCGATCGCCGTCGTGGCGGTGTTGGACTTCGGGGCCAGCGCCAGCGCGATCGTCGCGTGCGACAGGGTCAGTGCGGCCTCCGGGAAGCCGATCATCGCCACCGCCTGGGCCGCCGCCACCGCCAGCGGCAGCGCGGTGGGGTCCGCCAGGCCGATGTCCTCGCTCGCGGAGATCATCAGCCGCCGGGCGATGAACCGGGGGTCCTCCCCCGCCTCGATCATCCGGGCCAGGTAGTGCAGCGCGGCGTCCACGTCGGAGCCGCGGATCGACTTGATCAGGGCGCTGGCGACGTCGTAGTGCTGGTCGCCGTCCTTGTCGTAGCGCACCGCGGCCCGGTCGACGGCCTCCTCCAGCGTCTGGAGGGTGATCTCCCCCTCCCCCTTGGCGATGGCCGAGCCGGCCCCCGCCTCCAGGGCGGTCAGCGCGCGGCGGGCGTCGCCCCCGGCGATCCGCAGCAGGTGGGCCTCCGCGTCGGCGGGCAGTGAGACGGCGCCGCCCAGGCCCCGCTCCTCCTCCAGGGCCCGCCGCAGCAGCCCGCTCAGGTCGGCGTCGGTGAGCGGCTCCAGCGTCAGCAGCAGGGAGCGCGAGAGCAGCGGGGAGATGATCGAGAAGTACGGGTTCTCCGTGGTCGCAGCGATCAGGGTGACCCAGCGGTTCTCCACGGCGGGCAGCAGGGAGTCCTGCTGCGCCTTGCTGAAGCGGTGGATCTCGTCGAGGAAGAGGACGGTCTCCTTGCCGTAGCCGCCGGCGGCGCGCTTGGCGCCCTCGATGACGGCCCGGACCTCCTTGACCCCCGCCGTGATCGCCGAGAGCTCGACGAACCGCTTCTGCGTGGCCTGGCTGACCACGTACGCGAGGGTGGTCTTGCCGATGCCCGGCGGGCCCCAGAGGATCACCGAGGAGGATCCGGCCGGCCCCCCGGCGCCCTCCCCCACCAGTCGGCGCAGCGGTGAGCCGGGCTTCAGCAGGTGCTGCTGGCCGACCACCTCGTCCAGGGTGCGCGGGCGCATCCGGACGGCCAGGGGCGAGCTGGCCGGGTCCTTCTCCTGGCGTTCCTCGGCGGCGGCGGTGAAGAGGTCTGGTTCCACACCCCGAGCCTATGCGAGACCGCCGACAACGCGGTCGGGCCTCAGGAGGTCCAGAAGTCCCACCAGCGGGTCAGGATCAGCATCCCGATGATCCCGATGTGCAGGACGGGCAGCACCCAGGTGAACTCGTCCAGGAAGCCGCGCAGCCAGCCGGGGGCCGGCAGCATGCCCTGGCGGACGTTGTGCGAGGTGACGTACCAGAACATCAGGATCGTGCAGACCCAGGCCAGGCAGCACCACAGGCACAGCGAGTTGATGTTGTACAGCGACTGGTACATCAGCCAGGCGCAGAACCCGACGCCGAACAGCATGCCGGCGTTCAGGGTCAGCCAGTACCAGCGGCCGAAGCGGGCCCCGGCGAGCAGGCTCATGCCGACGCAGATCACGATCCCGTAGGCGACGAGCCCCAGCATCGGGTTCGGGAACCCGAAGGCCGACGCCTGCTCGCTCTTCATGATGTTGCCGCAGGAGACGACCGGGTTCAGGCTGCAGCCCGGCGTGAAGTTCGGGTCCTCCAGCAGCTTGAACTTGTCGATGGTGATCACCCAGGCGGCGAGCAGGGCCGCCGCTCCGGTGATGACGAGCAGCAGGGCCAGGGCCCGGCTGCCGCCGTAGGTCCGCGGAGAGGTGTCCGCGCCAGCGCCCGTCGTCGTCATCCCGCCCGCTCCACATCACACATCGGCAAGGTCATCAAGCACGGGCCATTGTGCCGTACCCGGGGGACCGCCTTCCGTTCGATCGGTATAAGGGCGGTCGAGAAGGCGGCCGGGAAAGCGGCCGGCAAAGCGGCGGGGGCGGGGCGGGGGGGCGCCCCCCGCCCCCCCCCGGGGGTTTTTAAAAAAAGTCGCGGGCGGCGAAAATAATTTTTTTTTTATAGGGGGGGGCCGGGTC
>NZ_JBHVUQ010000150.1:0-18673 GCF_042884105.1 Streptomyces sp. NPDC058157 | reverse complement strand
CCCCCACCGCTCCTCGTTTCAGCCGGCGGCCTCGGGGTTCGACGCGGTCACCGCGAGCTGGGTGCTCCACTACACCGACGACCCGCACGTCCTCGCCGACTTCTGGCACGCCCACCACCCGGACAACCCCGCGATGCGGGCGTCCCTGGAGCAGGACCTGCTGGCCCACTACGGCACCGGCCACCAGGTCGTCGACGACGGCGCCGTCCTCCTCACGGCCCGACAGCCCTGACCGCCGCCGGTCAATGCTGAGCGGTTGCCTGGGCGAGCTGCTCCGGGGGAGCGGGAAGGGGCTTGCCGGGGCGGGCCGGGTGGAGTTCGGCGGTGGCCCACTGGACCTCGCCGCCGAGGCGGGCCTGGAAGCGCAGCAGCCGGCCGTCGGCGTCGATCCAGTAGCGGGTGTTGCCGAGCCGGCCACTGCCCGCGGGGGCGCCCGGTGCACCCGGGCCGGCCGCGACGATGACGGGGGTCGCGCCGACCCGGTCGTCGCGCAGCCAGCGGGCGTCGCTGCGGGCCAGGAGCTGCGCGTTGTCGGGCCGGTCGGCCCCGAGGTGGAGGAGGAGCAGCAGCATGGAGTCTAGCGAGGCCGTGTGCGGCTGGAGGGGGTGGAGCTGCCACCCGGAGGCGGTCGGCCGGTCGGGGAGCCCCCCGGTCCAGTGGGGGAGGGCCGCGACGCCGGCCGGGCTCCAGTGCACCAGTTCGCGGGTGGGGGGCACGGCGTCGTCGCGGAGCTCCGCGTAGCCGTGGTGCCCGCGCCAGTCGACGCGTCCGGTGAGGGTGATGGTCCTGCCGCCGGAGGGGATCGTCGCGGTGACGTCGCCGCTGCGCCGGCGGTACGTGGTGAAGCGGGCCAGTGCCATGCGGTCGGCTTCCTCGGAGGTGAGCTGCCGGGGCGCGGCGGGCTTGGCGCTGTGCGCGGGGGCGGAGCAGGCGGTCAGCGCCAGGAGGGGTGCCAGTACGAGGCGCAGGACGGTGCGGCGGTTCATCGGCGGTCCCGACTGCGGTCCGCGAGCAGCGTTGCCGGGGGCAGGGGGACGTCCGCCGGATCGACGGGCGAGGGCGTCGTGACGGGTGTGGCCGGTGCGGTGGCCGCTCCGGGCAGCTGCGGCTGTGCGGGGGGCAGGGGCACGTCCAGGAACGGCACCCCGGGGGGTGCTGGCGGGGTGGCCGGCAGGGTGTTGCCGCCGGGATCGGGGGTGGTGCGCCCCGGGCAGGCCATGGCTGTCGCCAGGTCCGCGGGCACGGTGCGCCTGAGCGGCCCGGTGAAGCAGTTGCCGGTGCCGGGGGCGAGGGCGGAGGCGAGGTGGGCGGCGTCGAGGGCGTTGGCGTCGAAGACGTTGCCGGTCATCCGGTTGCCGACGGGCGGGAGGTCCTCCGCGGAGGTGAGGACGAGGCCGGCCCGGGGGTGGCCCGTGATGCGGTTGCGCGTGACGGTGTTGTCGCGGCCTCCGGCGATGCCGATGCCGATCCCGTAGCCCCCGTCGGCCTGTTCGGGGGTGTCGGCGGCGGCGTTGTCGGCGACGAGGTTGCCGGCGATCGTGGCTCCGCCCTGGGGGGTGAGGGCTTCGAGGTAGTCGGAGCCGATGGTCATGCCGACCCGGTTGCCGGTGAAGCGGTTCCCGACGATCCACAGGGGGCCGCTGGCGTTGGTGTTCTCGTATCCCACCGCGTTGCGTTCGGCGGTGTTGCCGCGCACGAGGATCCCGCACGGCTTGCACTGGCCGACGTAGATGCCCGAATCGGCGCTGCCGGAGGCGTAGTTGTCCTCGATGGTGCCGTGGCGGGCGTTGAAGGCGTAGATGCCGTACAGGCCGTTGTCCGCGGCGGTGATGTAGCGGACGCGGAACCCGTCGAGCGGGGGGTCGGCCACCGGGTCGAGGCGGTGGTAGCCGTCGCTGCCGCGCCCGATGCCCTCGTCGCCGTTCTTCAGCCCGGTCACCAGGACGCCGTTCTGCAGGTGGCTGCGGACGGTGAGGTTCTCGACCGTCACGCCGGGCGCGGTGACCACGATGCCGTTGCCGCGCCGGCCCTCGCCGTCGACGACCACCCGGTCGCGGTCGGTGCCGCGCAGGGTGACCTGGGGCGTGCGGAGCCGGACGGTCTCCCGGTACCGGCCCGGTGAGAGGAGTACGAGGTCGTGGGGGCGGGCCCGTTCGAGGGCGGCGGTGATGGTCGGGGCCTCGGCGGGCACCCGGATGGTGACCGGGCCGCGGGGGGCGTCGTCTGCGGGGCCGGGGGTCCCGGCGGTGCAGGCGGTCGCCGCCACGCAGGCGAACAGCGCGGCGGCGAGCCGGAGTCGGAGCCGGATCGGCGAGCGGGAAACGGGCACGGTGAGACGTCCTCGTCCGGGAGCGTGCGGGGCGGGCCGAGACGGTCGGCCGTCGATCGTTGCTGCGTAGAGTACTCACATGACCACGCAGCGTGACAACCCTTCGATGGTTCGCCGGTCCCTGCTCGCCGTACTGCCCGTGGCGGCGGCCCTGGGAGCCTGCCGCCCCGACGCCCCGGCGGTCACCCTCCCGGGGCCGCGCGCGACGGGGGGCGAACCCTCCGCGCGCGGTGGGGCCGGACCGGGCGGCCCGCGCCAGGCGGGGGTCGACCGTCCGGCGCAGCCGCAGACCCACGCGGTGGTGTCGGTGTACGACCTGCCCCCGCGAGTCGGCCCCGCGCGGGTGGTCGCCCGGCTGGGGGAGGCCGTCCTGGAGCTGACGACCGCGCAGCCCGGGGAGGCGCTGACCGTGACGGTGGGGCTGGGACCGCGCCTGGTCGGGCCCGCCGTGCTGGGTGTGGCCGGCGGCCTGGAACTGCCCGCCTTCGCCCGTGAGGAGCGGACGGCCCGCACCTGGGGTGGTGACCTGCTGGTGCAGGTGTGCGCGAGCGATCCGGTCGCCGTCGGCCTCGCCGATACGCGTCTCGCGCGGGCCCTCGCCGCCGAGGGCGCGTCGGGCCGGTGGTCGCAGACGGGCTTCAGGCCGCCGGGAAACGGCCCGGTCCGCAACCTGCTGGGCTTCCCGGACGGGATCGAGAACCCGCGCACGCGCCCCGAGCTCGACCGCGAGGTGTGGCTGGACGGTCCCGGCCCCCTGGCCGACGGGACGATCGCCGTCGTACGGCGGCTGCGCGTCGACGCCACCGGCTTCCTCGCCCAGTCGGCCGCCCGCCAGGAGGAGACGATCGGCCGCCGCAAGGCGGACGGCGCGCCGCTCAGCGGCGGGGAGGCGCTGGACCGGCTCGACCTGTCGGCGAAGACGCCCCGCGGCCGGTACCTGGTGCCGGCCATGGCACACGCCCGGCGGGCCAACCCGAACGCCACGGGCAGCGGCAGGATGCTCCGCCGGGGGTACAGCTACCGCAACGGCCCCGGGGACCAGGGATTGCTGTTCGTCAGCTTCCAGCGGCGGCTACGGACCTTCACCGCCACCCAGCGGCGCCTGGACGACGGCGACGACCTGATGCGGTTCGTCACCGCCACCGCCTCCGGAGCCTTCTTCGTACCGGCCGCCTGCACCCCCGAACGGCCCCTTGCGCATGACCTCTTGGGGGAGCAGGGGTGAATCCGTTCTTCAGGCCCCACTCCACCGCGGGACGGGCCACTCAATAGTGCGAATCGACTGCCGCGGCCTTCCAGGGAAGATCAAAAAGGCGAAACGATGATTACTCAACGTGTTCACCGCTGCTTTGCGTGACATGGAGGAGTTCTTGAAAGCCCTGAGGAAGGCCCTGGTGGCACTAGCCGCCGGCCTCGCCCTGACCACCGGCGTGCTCCAGCAGCCCGCCCTCGGCGCCGATCCCAGCGACGGCACCGTCCGCATCAAAGTCATCCGTGACTCCAACACCAACGGCCGCTACGACAGTGCGACCGAGCTCCCGGCAGCCGGCATCACCGTCGAGCTGACCGACGTCGACGGTTACACGGTCACCGGAGTCACCGGCCCCGACGGGGTCGCGACCTTCCCGCCCAACACCGTTCTGTCCGGCGGCAAGTACTACGTCCGGATGAAGATGCCGAACGGCTCCTTCCTCGAGCCGACCTTCGGCGCCGCCGGCGGCCTCGCTTCGAACGCCAGCATCATCGACGTCGCCGACGGGAAGGACGCCGAACTGACCATGGGCGTGCGCAACCCGGCCGACTGGTGCGAGGACAACCCCCATCTGAGCACCGTCTGCCAGGTCGCCGCCACCAAGTCCGGCGGCGTGCGCACCACGGTGACCTTCGGCTTCAACGAACGCGGAGACAGCAACAGCGGCAACACCACCACCCTCGCCACGCGCAACGACACCGGCAACACCTACGGCGTCGCCTACCACCGCCAGCAGCGCCGCATCTTCACCGGAGCCCACGCCAAGCGGCACACGGTCTACGGCCCGGGCGGCCAGGGCGCCATCTACGTCACCCCCCGCGCCGGCGGCCCCACCACGCTGTTCACCACCGTCCCCAACGCCGGCACCACCGCGCACCAGGACTCCGTCCGCCTCGACGGACCCTTCGTCAGCACGGTCGGCAAGGAGTCCCTCGGCGACATCGACATCTCCGAGAACGACCGGCAGCTCTTTGCCGTCAACCTCAACGACCGCCGCCTGTACACGTACAACGCCGGGCAGCCGACCGCGGCCGCGCCGGTGACCTCCGTGGCCATTCCCAACCCGGGCTGTCGGGCCGCGAGCGACTGGAGGCCCTTCGGGCTCGGTGTGCGCGACGGTGTCGTGTACGTCGGCGGCACCTGCTCGGCCGAGTCCACCCAGAACGCGGCCGACCTCCTGGCTGCCGTGTGGACGTACAACCCGGTCGCCGGGACCTTCGGTGCGACGCCGATCCTCACCAAGACCCTCAACTTCCCCCGCGGGGAGGCCAATGTAGGTGCCACCTTCTCCAGCCGCTGGTACCCGTGGACGGCCGGTCCCGCCACCTTCCCGGCGCCGAGTCAGATCGTCGCCCACCCCGAGCCGATCCTGAGCGACATCGCCATCGAGAGCAACGGCGACATGGTCCTCGGCTTCCGCGACCGCTTCGCCGACATGACCGGCTTCCAGATGGACCACCCCAACTCCGCCTACACGGGACTGCACTCCACCGTCTCGGGCGGAGACCTCAACCGGGCGTGCCGCAAGCCGGACGGCTCCTTCGAGTGGGAGGGCGTCGGAAACTGCCCCAACAACGCCCCCACCCGGCCCAACGGCGGCCAGGCCGCCAACGTCGTCGAGTTCTACCCGGGTGACAACTGGCCAGGGGTCCACCAGGAGACCGCCCAGGGCGCCATCGGCCTCTCGCTGCGCGAGGGCCGCGTCGCGAGCACCTCGATGGACCCGACCAACCAGGCCTGGACCGGAGGCATCGGCTTCTTCGACCGCACCACCGGAAGCCGCGGCGCCAACACGGCCGAGAACGGCTTCAGCATCCAGAAGCTCAACGACCCGCTCGACGGCGGCTTCGGCAAGGCCAACGGACTCGGCGACCTCGAGGTCCTCTGCGACGAACCGGCCGTCCAGATCGGCAGCCGCGTCTGGTACGACAAGAACAAGGGCGGCGCCCAGAGCGTCGACGACGACGAACCGGGCATCCCCGGCGTCACCGTTCAGCTCCTGGCCGAGGACGGCACGCTCATGGCCACCGTTCGCACCGGTGTCGACGGCGCCTACTACTTCGGCCCCGAGCACGGGGTCCGCCCCAACACCAAGTACAAGATCCGCTTCGACAAGTCCACCGCCGACACCAGCGTGATCAAGCCCCGCCCGCGTGACCCCGCCAACCAGTTGTTCTGGTCACCCGTGCAAGCCAACGGAGCCCCCGCCGACGTCAACTCCGACGCCGTCCCCGACGGTGCGTCCAACGGGCAGTACGCCACCGCCGACGTGACCACCGGCCCACCTGGAACCGTCGACCACACCATCGACGCCGGCCTCTACGTCAACCGCCTCTGACCCGTTCTGAGGCGTGCACCCGCCCTGTCGCAGCGCGCTCGGTACCCGCGCTGCGACAGCGGCGTGACGACGCCCTCGGTGTCAGGTACGGACCGGGCCCGGGGCCGTTCCCGCGATCGCCTCGGGCCGCAGCAGGGCAGTGAGCCGTTCGGCCGGCAGCAGGCCCCGTTCCAGGACGAGTTCGGCCACGCCCCGGCCGGTGGCGAGGGCCTCCTTGGCGATGTCGGTGGCGGCGGTGTAGCCGATGTGCGGGTTCAGGGCGGTCACCAGACCGATGGAGTTCTCGACGGTGGCGCGCAGCATCGCGGTGTTGGCGGTGATGCCGCTCACGCAGCGTTCCGCGAGGGTGAGGCAGGCCGCGCGCAGGTGGGTGACGGACTTCGACAGCGAGTGCAGGATGACCGGCTCGAAGGCGTTGAGCTGGAGCTGTCCGGCTTCGGCGGCCATGGTGATGGTGATGTCGTTGCCGATGACCTCGAAGGCGACCTGGTTGACGACCTCGGGGATCACCGGGTTGACCTTGCCGGGCATGATGCTCGATCCCGCCTGGACCGGCGGCAGGTTGATCTCGCCGAGTCCGGCGCGGGGCCCGGAGGACAGCAGGCGCAGGTCGTTGCAGGTCTTGGACAGCTTGACGGCGATGCGCTTGAGGACGCCGGACATCTGGACGAAGGCGCCGCAGTCCTGGGTGGCTTCGACCAGGTCGGGAGCGGTGACCAGGGGCAGGCCCGTGATGTCGGCGAGGTGGCGGCGGGCCGCCTCGGCGTATCCGGCCGGGGCGTTGAGGCCGGTGCCGATGGCGGTGGCGCCGAGGTTGATCTCGTGGATGAGCCCGAGGGCTTCCGCGAGCCGGCTGCGGTCCTCGTCCAGCATGACGGCGAAGGCGGAGAACTCCTGTCCGAGCGTCATCGGCACGGCGTCCTGGAGCTGGGTGCGGCCCATCTTCAGGACATCGTGGAACTCGGCGGCCTTGCCGGCGAAGGCGTTCTGCAGGACGGCCATGGCGTCGAGCAGACCGCGCACCGCGAAGACGGTCGCGATCCGCACGGCGGTGGGGTAGACGTCGTTGGTGGACTGGCCGAGGTTGACGTCCTCGTTGGGGTGCAGGTGCCCGTACTCGCCCCTGGTGCGGCCCAGCAACTCCAGCGCCCGGTTGGCGATGACCTCGTTGGCGTTCATGTTGGTCGAGGTGCCCGCGCCGCCCTGGATGACGTCGACGACGAACTGGTCGTGGAGCTTGCCGCCGCGGATCTCCTGGCAGGCGGCGACGATGACGGCCGCCTTCGCGGGCTCCAGCAGGCCGAGTTCCCCGTTGGCGAGGGCCGCGGCCTCCTTGACGGCGGCGAGGGCGTCGATCAGGTGCGGGTAGGTGGAGATCGGCGTGCCGGTGATGGGGAAGTTCTCGGTGGCGCGCAGGGTGTGGACGCCCCAGTAGGCGTCGGCGGGCACGTCGCGGTCTCCGAGCAGGTCGTGTTCGCTGCGGCTGGAGGCGGTCATGGGGGTGCGGGTCCTCTTCCTGAGGTGGGTGGATCGAAGGTGGTGAGAGGGGTGAGAGGGGTGGGAGGGGTGGGAGGTGTGAGAGGGGCGGGCCGGGGTCAGGCGGTCGCGGTGACAGGGGGGCCGGGCGGGTCCAGGGCCGCCACCGGGCGGACGCCCCCGACGGCTCGGCCGCCGCCGGTCACCGGCTCGCCCGCGAACCCGGCGAGCAGCCGGGGCTCGACTCCCGCACGCGCCAGGGCGGCGGCCGTCACCGCGATGCGCGCCCGGTCCGCCCCGTCGGCGATCTTCACGGCGATGGCCCGGCCGTCGGGCAGCGCGGCGACCTGGACGCCCTCGAAGCCGTCCTTGACCAGCAGCCCCGGCACCGCGCGCATCAGCACGGCCGAGTCCCGCCCCGTGCCGGAGGCCATCTCCGGATGGAGGCGCAGCGCGCCCGCGACCCGGTGTTCGGCGGTGTCCGCTCCGGCCGTGGCGATGCGTGCGGCGGCGCGGGCCAGCCCGTGCAGGGACACCGCGAACAGCGGGGATCCGCAGCCGTCGACCGTGACGTGCGCGATGCGCTGGCCGGTGAGGTCCTCGACGGTCTCGGCGATCCTCCTCTGGAGCGGGTGGTCCGCATCGAGGTAGCTCTCCAGGGGCCAGCCGGACAGCTCGCACAGGTACAGCATCGCCGCGTGCTTGCCGGAGCAGTTCTGGGCGAGCCGGGACGGCCCGCGGCCCTCACGCACCCAGGCGTCCCGGACGGCCGGGCCGTAGGGCAGGTCGGGGACGTTGCGCAGGTCGGCCTCGGTGAGGCCGGCCAGTTCCAGGATGAGCCGGGTGCCCGCGAGGTGGTGTTCCTCGCCCGAGTGACTGCCCATCGCGAGGGAGAGCAGGACGCCGTCGAGCGGCAGTCCGGCCCGGACCATGGCGACGGCCTGGACCGGCTTGAGGGCCGAGCGCGGGTAGCAGGCGGCTTCGATGTCTCCGACGCTCGTGCGGACCTCACCCCCGCTGTCGAGGACGACGACGGAGCCGTAGTGGACTCCCTCGATCAGGCCGCCCCGCATGACGTGGGCGACGGGGGCGTGCCGGGGCTCGCGGATCGCGGGTGCGTCCGCGAGGGAACTGCTTCGCATCACTGCCTCGTTCTGTGGAGGGTCGCTGCCGACCGGGGGCGGCGACGGCCGCCCCCGGCGCAGAGGACGGGTGGCGTCCGACTCAGCCGTCGCTCCCGGCGGCGGCGCGCGCCACGCGGCCGCGGACCGCGTACCAGCCGGCGACCAGCGCCGCGGCGATCAGCGGCACGCACAGCACGGTGGTGCGCGCGGCTCCTCCGTCGGCGTACATGAGGACCAGGACGGAGGCGAGGAAGGCCAGTGTCACGAGTTCGGTCCACGGGGAGCCGGGCAGACGGTAGGAGGGGCGGGTGAGTTCGCCGCTGCGGGTCTTCCGCCAGAAGAGGAGGTGGCAGATCATGATCATGCCCCAGGTGGAGAGGATGCCGATCGCGGCGAGGTTGAGGACGATCTCGAACGCGTCCGCGGGGACCACGAAGTTGAGCCCGACGCCCAGGACGCACATGCCGCTGGTGAGGAGGATGCCGCCGTAGGGGACCTGGGTGCGGCTGAGCCGGGCGGTGAAGCGCGGGGCGGAGCCGTTGACGGCCATCGAGCGCAGGATGCGGCCGGTGGAGTAGAGGCCGGAGTTGAGCGAGGACATGGCCGCAGTGAGGACGACCAGGTTCATCACGTCGCCCGCCGCAGGGACGCCGATGTGGGAGAGCACGGTCACGAAGGGGCTCTGGCCGGCGCTGTAGTTGCTCCAGGGCATCAGCATCGACAGCAGGACGACCGAGCCGACGTAGAAGAGGCCCACGCGCCACATGATCGAGTTGATCGCCTTGGGCATGATCTCCTCGGGGTTCTCCGTCTCACCGGCCGTGACGCCGACCAGCTCGACGGAGGCGTAGGCGAAGACGACGCCCTGGATGATCAGGAGCATGGGGAGCAGGCCGTTGGGGAAGATCCCGCCGTGGTCGGTGATCAGCGCGGGACCCGGGACGGCGCCGTCGACGGGGTGTCGGCTCACCAGGAGGAAGATCGCGATCCCCATGAAGACGACCAGGGCACTGACCTTGACGATGGCGAACCAGAACTCCAGTTCGCCGAAGATCCGCACCGAGATCAGGTTCACGGTGAGGACCACGGCCAGGGCTATGAGGGCGATCACCCACTGGGGGACGTCGGAGAACAGGTGCCAGTAGTGGGTGTACGTGGCGACGGCGGTGATGTCGGCGATGCCGGTGGTCGCCCAGTTGAGGAAGTACATCCAGCCCGCGGTGTAGGCGCCCTTCTCCCCGAGGAACTCCCGGGCGTAGGAGACGAAGGCACCGGAGGACGGCCGGTACAGCACCAGCTCGCCGAGCGCGCGCACGACGAGGAACGCGAAGACCCCGCAGACGGCGTAGGCGACGAACAGGGAGGGACCGGCGTCGGCGAGGCGACCGCCCGCGCCGAGGAAGAGTCCGGTGCCGATCGCACCCCCGATGGCGATCATGTTGACGTGCCGGGGTTTCAAGGACTTGCTGTAGCCGGTGTCCCCGGCGTCGACGTGACGGGTCGTGGGGCGCTTCTCGTCTTTGAGGAACTGCTCGCTCACGCCTCGGGTCTGCCTTCCGTAGGGGCGGTGGTGCGCTGGGGGCGCACGATGTCGGTGAGGGTCGTCTCGACCCGTAGCAGGTGGTGGGACATGGCTTCCACCGCGTCGTGCTCGCTGCCGTCGACCAGCGCCTCCAGGATCGCCCGGTGCTCGCAGTTGGACTGCTCGCGCCGGCCGCCCAGTTCGTTGAGGAAGGTCGACTGACGCGCCAGTGCGTCGCGGATCTCCTCGATGACGCGGCGGAAGACGGGGTTGCGGGAGGCCTCGGCCACCGCCAGGTGGAAGACGGTGTCCATCGCCACCCACGCGGTGGTGTCGGTCTCCTGCTCCATCCGGTCGAGCAGATGGCCCAGGTGGTCCAGGTCCTCGGGGGTGCGGCGCAGCGCGGCGTACCCGGCGACCGGGATCTCTACGTGCCGGCGCACCTCCAGCAGGTCGCTGGCGGCGTAGTCGCCGAACGTGGGGTCCTCGACCGTGTTGGCCACGACGAAGGTGCCCTTGCCGCTCTTGGAGACGGTCAGCCCCATGGCCTGCAGGGCCCGCAGGGCCTCCCGCAGAACGGGCCGGCTGACCTCGAGCGTGCGGCACAACTCGGCTTCGGAGGGGAGCTTGTCGCCCACGACGTACTCCCCGCGCTCGATGGCGCTGCGCAGGTGGCCGAAGACCGCTTCCATGGCGCTGACGCGCCGCGGAGCGGGGCCACCTGTCTGGCTGTCTGACAGGTTCACGCTGTGATCCTGCGGGGTGCGCCCCGGGGTGTCAAGACACCTGTGTCGGGAAAATCCGGCCCGGCGCGCTTCGCGCCGTGTGCGCATTCCGCCCGGCCGTCCGGGCGGGACCGGTGCCTCCGGCGGAGCCCGCGGCGGCCACCAGGGCCCGCACGACCGGCGCGTCGACACCCATCTCCGGGTGCCACTGGACGCCCACGGCGAAGCGGTACCGGGTGCTCTCGATCGCCTCGACGGTGCCGTCCGCCGCACGGGCGGCGACGATCCACCCCGCGCCGAGGCGGTCCACCGCCTGATGGTGGTGCGTGGCGACCTCATGCGTCCCCGGCAGCAGGGCGCCGACCCGGGTCCCGGGCACCGTGGTCACGGCGTGGGCGCAGAAGTGGCCCCGGTAGGGGTTGTGGCCGTCGTGGCCGACGCGGTCGGGCAGGTGCTGGATGAGGGTGCCGCCCTCGTGTACGTTCATCAGCTGCATCCCCCGGCACACCCCGAGCACGGGCATGTCGCGGGCCAGGCCGGCGGCGAGTACGGCCCGCTCCCACCGGTCGCGCTCGCGCACCGGCGGCCCGGTACGCGGATGGGGGACGGCCCCGTACAGTGCGGGATCGAGATCCTCGCCCCCGGCCAGGACGATCGCGTCCAGCCGTTCGACCACGTCGGCCGCGGCCTCCGGCGCGTCCGGCGGCAGCAGGACGGCGCGGCCGCCGGACGCCCGGACGCAGTCCGCGTAGGCCGCGGGCAGCACTGCGGCGGGAAGGTCCCACTCACCCCACTGCGCGTGGCTGAGGTAGGTGGTGATTCCGATGAGTGGTGGCTGGGGCATACCACTTCCTTTCGGGGCATGAGGGGCGACCGTCGACAGCCGGAGCCGGACCGAACGCCCCCGCCACGGCAGGCTGCGGCGGAGGGGGAGGTGGTCCTGGCGGAGGTCACCGGGGCGGCGGGGGAGGGGAGTTCGCGGGCCGAGGACGCAGGCTTGCGTTTTTCTTGCCGCTGGCAAGAATCCTGCTGGCGTTCATCTCCCATCACAAGAAAACACATCTTCGCGACAGATAAGTGAGCCTTAACCCCGTGCACGGACTCGACCCCCGCCTGCTCGCCACCCTCGAAGCCGTCGTGCGGCACGGCTCCTTCAGCGCCGCCGCACGCGAACTCGGCTACAGCCCGCCCGCCGTCTCCCAGCAGATCGCCGAACTCGAACGCCGCGCCGGCCTCAGGGTGCTCGAGCGCCGCCCCGTGCGCGCCACACCGGCCGGCGAAGTCCTCCTCGGTGCGGAGCAGGGCGTCCGCAGTGCGCTGGCGACCGCCTCGGCCGAACTCGGCGCCATGCGCGCCGGTACGGCCGGCCGGATCCGCCTCGGCGCCTTCGCCTCGGCCGCCACCGGCATCGTTCCGCAGGCGCTGGCCCGACTCCACGCGGCCTACCCCCACGTGCAGGTCAGCCTCAGTCAGCTGGAGCCCGAGGCCGGATACAACCGGCTCAAGCGGGGGGACATGGACCTGGCCTTGAGCTACGACTACGACTTCATCCCCGTCCCGCCGCCCCGGATGCTGCGCCGGACGCTGGTCGCACGGGATCCGGTGGTGGCCGTCGTCCCGGCACACCACCGGCTGGCCGACCGGGAGGTCATCGACCTGCCCAGCCTCGCCTCCGAGACGTGGATCGCCGCTCCGGAGGCCGCGCTGCGCCTGGAACTGCTCTCCCAGATGGCCAACACGCCCGGTTTCCAGGCCCGCCTGCAATACGACGGGGACGACTTCAACACCGTGCTCGGGTTCGTGGCCGCCGGCCTGTGCGTGGCCGTCATGCCGCGGCTCGCCCTGCCCCGCACCCACACCCAGGTCGTGGCGCGCCCCCTGGCCGAGCCGCGGCTGACGCGGTTCATCTACGCCGTCCGCATCGACACCCGGCACACCCCGCGCGCCGTCCTGGACCTGGAAGGGATGCTCGCCGCGCAGGCACTGGCCGCGCTCTCGTGAGGGGGCGCGGCGTCCCGCGGCCACGGGGGTGGACGGATCGTGGAGGCTACGTGAAAAACGGCCAACTTGGCGGCCTCCGCACGCGCGTAGACCTCACCGGGACACCGGAGTTCCCACCGTGTCCGACTACCGGACACGGTGGCTGAAAGTTAAACTATTGTCTGACGGGCACACTACGTTTGCCGCGGTTGACGTTCCACCGAGAGGAAACCCCTCATGACCGCAGCCGATTTCGTGCCCGCAACGGCGCGCGTCCTCACCGGCTACCGCCCCGAGGACGGCTTCATGGCCGCAGAGCTGGACCCGCCCCCGGCCGAGTACGTATGGCACGACGAGAACGCCGAGCAGCAGGACCGGCGTTACGGCCCGGGAGTCGGCTACCGGCAGTGGCTGGCGGTGGACGCCCGCGGCGGTGGCGTCTGGTTCGGCGACACCGACTGGCGGGCCCCGCAGGAGTCCCCCGGCAGCCGGATCCCGGGCGTCCCCCGCAGGGCCCTCGGAGACGGGGCGGTCTCGGGCCCCGGAATCATGGTGCAGTTGCTCGGCCACCTGAGCCACGACGAACAGCGGGGCTGCACGTGGCACTTCTTCAGCGCGGAGGACCTGCACGCGCTCGCGGTGCGCGTCCTGCCCGCCGTGCAGCGACTCGTGGACTCGATCCACCGGATCGGGCCCGCCGGCGAGCTGGAATGGTCCGCCGAGGCGGCCACCGCATGGGACGACATCGAGCACGCCGCGACCCCTGCCTTCGACCCGTCCGGGGAACTCCGCTGGCCCCGCCCGCGCATGACACCGGTCCCGGCCTGGCGCGTCGAGGTCGGCGCCTTCCTGGACGCCAACCCCGAGCTGTGCGATCCCTCCTGGGCCGTCGCGTCCGACGCCGAACTCGACGCCTACGCCGACTACCACCCCGCCACCGGCTACGGGGGGGTACCGGGCAGGACCTGCCACCTCGCCGGGAGGCACATCGAGGACGGCTTCACCTTCTACGGCCACCGCGCCGCCCTGTACGCCTACCGCGCCCAGGCGTCCGGCGACCGCACCCCGACCGACGCCCGCACCTGGCTGGAGACCACGGAGACCGGCAAGAGCACCTGGGAGGCGGCCAAACCCCCCGGAGCGAACCTCGCCGACGTCTCCGACTGCGTGCTGATCGACCTGACCGACAGGTTCCAGAACACCGCCCGCGAACACGGCCTCGTCCTGACCGGACTCGACACCTACCTCCGCACCCTGCGCGCCGAGGAACGCGCCGGCGTCGACCGGCAGCTCCGCTTCGAAGGCGAGGAAGTCGAACGCCTCGAGAGTCTGCTGAAGGACTTCCGGGCCGGACGAAACCGCACCGTGGCCCGGATCCTGGCCTGGTCCGACGGACGCACCGACGCCGAGATCGCCCGCTTGGCCTCCCTGCCCGATGAACACGTCGGCCAGTGGCGAGCCCGCCTGAACGACGAACAGGCCCCCACGCCCCCCGGACCGTGAAGCACGCGCGGCCACGACCAGAGCCTCAGGCTCCGGCCTTGCGCTTGTTGTAGACGTCGAAGCCGACGGCCGCCAGCAGGACCAGGCCCTTGATCACCTGCTGGTAGTCGGTGCCCACGCCGACCAGCGACATGCCGTTGTTCAGCACGCCGAGCACCAGACCGCCGGTGAGCGCACCGAGGACGGTACCCACACCGCCGCTCGCGGAGGCGCCGCCGATGAAGGCGGCGGCGATCGCCTCCAGCTCGAAGTTGACGCCGGCCTGCGGCGTACCGGCGTTGAGCCGTGCGGCGAACACCATCCCGGCCAGGGCCGCGAGGACCCCCATGTTCACGAAGGCGAGGAAGACGACCCGCTTGCTCCTCACCCCGGACAGCCGCGCCGCCGCCTCGTTGCCGCCGATGGCGTAGGTGTGGCGGCCGAGGACGGAGTTGCGCATCACGTACCCGAAGACGGCCAGCAGGACGCCCAGCAGCAGCAGGACGATCGGCGCGCCGTGGTAGCTGGCCAGCAGCAGGGTGAAGGTCACCACGGCCGCGGTGATCGCGCCGAGCTTCACCAGGAACAGTCCGGCCGGGAGCGGCCGCAGCCCGTACGAGGCGGCCCGCCGCCGCTCGCGCACCTCTTGCAGGACCGCGACGGCCAGCACCGCGAGGCCCAGCAGGAGGGTGAGGTTGTGGTAGTCGGTGCGGGGGCCGACCTCGGGGAGGAAGCCGCTGCTGATGTTCTGGAAGCCCTTGGGGAACGGCGCCACCGACTGGCCCTGGAGGAGGATCTGGGTCCCCCCGCGGAACAGCAGCATGCCCGCCAGCGTGACGATGAACGAGGGGACCCCGAGGTAGGCGATCCAGAACCCCTGCCAGGCTCCGGCGAGGGCCCCGATCAGGAGCGCGGCCGCCAGTGCCAGGGGCCAGGGGGTCCGGTGCTCGACCGTCATCACCGCCGCGGCCGCCCCGACGAAGGCGGCGAGCGACCCGACCGAGAGGTCGATGTGGCCGGCGATGATGACGATCATCATGCCGATGGCCAGGATGAGGATGTAGCCGTTCTGCTGGATCAGATTGGTGATGTTGAGCGGCTGGAGGAGGATGCCCCCCGTCCAGAACTGGAACAGCAACACGATCAGCGCCAGCGCGAGCAGCATCCCGTACTGGCGCAGGTTGCCGCGCAGCGCGCGGGCCAGTACGGCACCCGCCGATGGCCCTCGGCCGGCCTCCGGCGTGCCGGGTGCGGAATCCGGGGTGGTTCGGGTCTGCGCCATGCCTCACACCTGCTTGTCGGGGGATGCCGCGCTCATGGTCATGAGCCGCATGAGGGATTCCTGGGTGGCGTCCGCACGGCCGACCTCACCGGTGATCCGGCCCGCGGCCATGGTGTAGATCCGGTCGCACAGGCCCAGGAGTTCGGGGAGTTCCGAGGAGATGACGAGCACCGCCTTGCCCTGGTCGGCGAGTCGGGCGACGACGGCGTAGATCTCCGCCTTGGCGCCGACGTCGATGCCCCGGGTGGGCTCGTCGAGGATCAGCACCTCCGGTTCGGCGAAGATCCATTTGCTGAGGACGACCTTCTGCTGGTTGCCGCCGCTGAGTTCGCCGGTCTTCGCGAACACCGAGGGAGCCTTGATGTTCATGGTCCGGCGGAACGATTCGGCGATCCTCGCCTCCTCGTGCCGGTCGACCCAGCCCCTCCGGGCGACCTTGCCGAGGGCGCTCAGCGAGATGTTGCGGCTGATGTCGGCGCCCAGGTCGAGGCCGAGCCGCTTGCGGTCCTCGGTCACGTAGGCGATGCCGTGTCCGATCGCCTCCGGCACCGTCCGGGTGCGGATCTCGCGGCCGTCCAGCCGCACCCGGCCGCCGGTCCGGCGCCCGTAGGAACGGCCGAAGACGCTCATGGCCAGTTCGGTGCGGCCGGCGCCCATGAGTCCCGCGATGCCGACGATCTCACCCCGCCGGACATGCAGCGAGACCCCGTCGACCACAGTGCGCCGGTGGTCGACCGGATGCCGGACGCTCCAGTCCTCGATCTCGAAGGAGACCTCGCCCGTCCGGGGGGTGCGCTCGGGGTAGCGGTGCTCCAGGTCGCGGCCCACCATGCCGCGGATGATCCGCTCCTCGGGGATCCCCCCGGGGCCGACGGCGAGGGTCTCGACGGTCCGCCCGTCGCGCAGCACGGTGACGGCGTCGGCGACCCGGGCGATCTCGTTCAACTTGTGCGAGATGAGGATGCAGGAGATGCCGCGGGCCTTGAGCGCGAGGATCAGGTCGAGCAGTGTGCGGCTGTCCTCGTCGTTGAGGGCGGCCGTGGGCTCGTCCAGGACGAGCAGCTTGACCTGCTTGGCGAGGGCCTTGGCGATCTCGACCAACTGCTGTTTGCCCACGCCGAGATCGGCGACCCTGGTGTGCGGACTCTCGTCGAGTCCGACCTGCCGGAGCAGGTCGGCGGCGTGCGCCAGGGTCCGGTGCCGGTCGATCACGCCCCGGGTGGCGTGCTCGTTGCCGAGGAAGACGTTCTCGGCGATGGACAGGTGGGGGACCAGGGCGAGTTCCTGGTGGATGATCACGATGCCGCGCCGCTCGCTGGCCCGGATGTCCCGGAACCTGCAGGGGACGCCTTCGAAGTGGATCTCGCCCTCGTAGCCGCCGTGCGGGTACACCCCGCTGAGCACCTTCATCAGGGTGGACTTGCCGGCGCCGTTCTCACCGCAGACGGCGTGCACCTCGCCGGCGGCGACGGTCAGGTCGACCTCCGAGAGGGCCTTGACACCGGGGAACGTCTTGCTGATCGACCGCATTTCGAGAACGGGTCGGGCCATGGCTCTGCGTCCGTATCGTCGGGGCGGCGCGGTGCCCGCGGGGCTCCCCGGGCACCGCACCCGCCGGTTCCTACTTGAGCTGGTCCGCGGTGTACTGGCCGCTGTCCACCAGGACCTCCCGGTAGTTCTCCTTGTCGACGCTGACCGGCTGGAGCAGCTGCGCCGGAACGGTCTTGACTCCGTTGTCGTACTGCCGGGTGTCGTTGACCTGGGGCTTGCCGCCGGTCAGCAGTGCGTCGCCCATCTGGACCGCGGCCTTGGCCAGTTGGCGGGTGTCCTTGTAGACGGTCTGGGTCTGCTCGCCCGCGATGATCGACTTCACGGAGGCCAGCTCTCCGTCCTGGCCCGTGACGACGGGCAGCGGCCGGCCCGGTGTGCCGTAGCCGACGCCCTTGAGCGAGGAGATGATGCCGATCGAGATGCCGTCGTACGGCGAGAGCACGGCGTCGAGACGGGCGGCCGTGTACGACTTGCTCAGCAGGTTGTCCATCCGGGACTGGGCCAGACCGCCGTCCCAGCGCAGTGTGGCGATCTGGGCGAGGGAGGTCTGGCCGCTCTGTACGACCAGCTTCCCGCCGTCGATGTACGGCTGGAGGACGCTCATCGCGCCGTTGTAGAAGAACGCGGCGTTGTTGTCGTCCGGAGAGCCGGCGAACAGCTCGATGTCGAAGGGGCCCTTGCCCTCCTTGAGGCCGAGCTTGTCGACGATGTAGCCGCCCTGGAGGACGCCGACCTTGTAGTTGTCGAAGGTCGCGTAGTAGTCGACGTTGCCGGTGCCGCGGATCAGCCGGTCGTAGGAGATGACGGGGACGTGGGCGTCGGCGGCCCGCTGCAGCACGTTGGTGAGCGAGGAACCGTCGATGGCCGCGATCACCAGGAGCCTCGCCCCCTTGGTGATCATGTTCTCCACCTGGGAGACCTGGTTCTCCACCACGTTGTCGCCGTACTGGAGGTCCGTCTTGTAGCCCTTGGCCTGGAACTCCTTGACCATGTTGGCGCCGTCCTCGATCCAGCGCTCGGACGACTTGGTCGGCATCGCGATGCCGACGAGGCCGCCCTTGGCGTCTCGGCCGCCCCCTCCGTCGCCCGCTCCGTTGGCGCTCTGGCCGCAGGCCGCCAGGGCCAGCGACAGGCCCAGGGCGGCGAGGCCCGCTGAAAGCTTCCGCACAGTTCCTCCAGTGATGGTCCGCGACCGGCACGGCGCGCCCCGGCAGGCACGACCGGCAGCGGTCGGGCGGGGCCGGCCGGGAGCCGCGTCCTCGCAGCGTGCGAAGTCCGTGTGGGCGGTGTTCCCCGGCCTGGCGATCCTGAGTGTTAACGCTCACAAGGGCCCCGTCAAGGGTCTGCGCGGATCACGGTGTGGGGGTCAACTCCGGTGTGGGAAAGTGGATTTCCTGGGTGCGAGTGCCTCTGGGGCGGCGGACGGGTCCCGGCCGGGATTCCTCGGTGAGGGCGGCGCGCGGGTCCTTGACGCGTCGATTGTTAGCGTTAACAATCCCTTCGGGGGGCCGGGGCGCGCGGGGGGGGGGGCCCGCCCCGCGGGGGGGGCTTGTTCCCAACTGACGCAGCCCGCCAAACTATGAGTGTTGATAACGGGGGGGGGCCGGTCATT
>NZ_JBHVUQ010000149.1:6798-18902 GCF_042884105.1 Streptomyces sp. NPDC058157 | reverse complement strand
ACGCCGGCCCCTTCCGCAGCGCCGGGGAGACCGGACACTCCGGGACGTTGCGGTCGGCCGCGGCGGTCGGAGGCACCGCGGCAACCGCGTACACCGGGACGGCCGGAGGCACCGCGCGCACCGCACCGACCGGAACCGTGACACCGTCCGCGTCCCCAGGGGCGCCCGGACGCGTCGGGGAAGCCGAGTGGACCGGGGCGCCTGGAGACGCTGCCGCAGAACCCCTGCACGCCTGCGTGGGCGGAGACTTCACGGCAACCGCGTACCCACGGGTACCCGGCGGTGGCGCGGAATCCCCGTGGACTGGAGCGGCCGGAGGCGAGGCGGCATCCGCCTGCCCGGGGGCGCCCGGGAGCGCCGCGGACTTCGCGTGGACCGGGGTGCCCGGTGGTGCCGGGGAGGGTGCGCGGGCCCGGGCGGCCGGAGAGGCCGCGGTGACGGGGTACGCAGCAGCGCCTGGTGGGGCGATGGAGGCCGGGGTGCCCGGAGGGGCCTCGGAGCCAGCGGATGCCGTGGCGGGCTGGGGGGTGGAGGGCTCCGGGGAGGACCCCGCCGGCCGGCTGGCCGGGCTCGACGACGTCGGGCGGGCCGAGGCGGTGCGGGTGTTGCGGCGGCTCGGGCTGTTGGCGGAGGGGCCCGTGCCCCGGTTCGTCCACCCGGTCGTCGCGGACGCCGTGGAGGAGGCCATGTCCCCCGCCGAGGCCGAGGCCGCCCGGCTGCGCGCCGCCCTCCTGCTGCACCAGGGCGGGCACCCCGCCGAACACGCCGCCGCGCAGCTGCTCGCCGTGTCCTCGTGCCCGGAGCCCTGGGCGCAAGAGGCACTCCGGGCCGCCGCGACCGCCGCCCTGCGCCGCGCGGACCCGGAGGCCGCCGCCCGCTACCTGCGCCGCGCCCTGCTCCTCAGCCCGCCCGACGGACCCGGCCGCGCCGACCTCCTCGTCGAACTGGCCACCGTCGAGCGCGACTTCGCCCCCAGGGCCGCACTGCGCCACTTCACCCAGGCCCTGCTCCTCCTCCCGGACCCGGCCGGCCGCGCCCGCGTGGCGGGCCGGATCCCGCCCTTCCTCCTCGCCGACTGCCCGCCCGCCACCCTCGACACCGTCGCCCGGACCGCCGCCGCGCTGGGCGACCCGGCGGGGCTCACCGGCGCCGCCCGCCACAGCGCCCTGCGGCTGGAGGCCCGCCTGGGACACGCCGCCGTGGCCGGGCCCGCCGAACTGGCCGCCTCCGCCGACCGGCTGCGCGCCCTCGGCCCCGTCCCCCGGCTGGACGGCGCCGCCGACCGGGAACGGGTCACCGTCCTGCTGCACGGGGCCGTCCTGGCCCAGCGGGTCACCGCCGCCCAGGCCGTACCGCTCGCCGAACGGCTGCTCCAGCACGAGCCGGCCACCCCCGGCCACGTCCACACCGCCCTGCCCCTGCTGACCGACGTCCTGGTCGCCGCCGACTCCCTGACCATCATCGGCCCCTGGCTGCACACCGCCCACGACCGGGCCCGCCGCGACCACGCCACCGTCCCGCGGGCCCTGACCGCCGTCGAACTCGCCCATCTCGCCCTCGCCCGGGGCGACCTGGCCCTGGCCCGCGTCCACGCCACGGAGGCGCTCGACCTGGGCGCCACCGAATGGGCCGCCCCGCGCACCCTGGCCGCCGTCTTCCTGGCCGCCCTGGAAGCCCGGGACACCGCCCTGTGCGAACGGCTGCTGGCGGGCTCCCCGCCGGACCCCGCCCACGGCCACCTCCCCTCCCTCAGGCTCCTCGTCCGCGGTTCCGCCGCCGCCCTGCGCCACGACCTGCCGACCGCCCTCGACTGCTACCTCGACTGGGGGCGCACGGCCGAACGGGCCCACTGGCGCAACCCGGCCGTCGCACCCTGGCGCTCCTGGGTCTCCGCGCTCCACTACCGGATGGGCCGGCCCGGCCAGGCCCACGACCTCATGGACGAGGAGTACGAACGCGCCCTGGCCTGGGGCAGCCCGGTACCCATCGGCCGCGCGCTGCGCGGCCGGGGCGCGGTCACCGGGGGAGAACGGGGGCTCGCCCTGCTGCGCGACTCCGCGGCCACCCTGGAACGCACCGCCCACCTCCTCGAACAGGCCCGCACTTCCCTGCTCCTGGGCAGACGGCTGCTGACGGCCGGCCAGGAGGCGGAGGCCGAGCACCGGCTCACCCACGCCCGGGAACAGGGACTGCGGTGCGGGGCGCCCTGGATCGCCGACCGGGCCGGCCGGGCCCTGCACACCATCGCCGGCTGCCAGGGCGCGGACGCGGTGGCCGCCCTGACCCGCACCGAGCGCCGCGTCGCCGCCCTGGCCGCCCGCGGCACCTCCAACCGTGCCATCGCCGAACGGCTGGAGGTCAGTGCCCGGGCGGTCGAGAAGCACCTCACCCAGGCCTACCGCAAGCTGCGGATCGACGGCCGCGCCGCACTCGCCCCCATGGCACAACTGCTGGCCCAGGAGGCCTCGTGACGGCCTGCGGGCGGCGGGGGAGGGGAAGGGGGCCCGGCGGGCGCCCGTACCGTACCGAACCGAAGCCCCCCGGTACCGCCCGTAACCGTACCCCCCGGCCCGCGCCCACAGGGTTAGCGCGCGCGGGATTGATTTCGTTGACACCTTTCACCCCGTCTCCCTACCTTCGAGGTGGCGCTGATCGAACTGCGCGGACGACGGAGTTCGAATTGCAGCAAGCCTTGTTAAGGACGCGTTGACGCCGTGTTGAGGCCGCGTTTCCGAATGATTCGAGCCGCAATACGGCCGGCCATGGAAGGGCATGTATGAGCCAGGGTTTACCGGTGACCTTTTCCACTGTCCGGGACGGATACTTCAACCCGCCCCCGGAGACCCGGTCGCTGCGCCGGACCGAACCGCTGACGCGCATGGAATTCGCCGACGGCCACCTCGGCTGGCTCGTCACCGGATATTCCGCCGCCCGGGCCGTCCTCGCCGACGCCCGCTTCAGCGCCCGCGGCGAGCTCAAGCACCCGCCGGTCCCGCGCGCCGCGACCCTGGACGAGGCCCCGGCCGCGCCCCCCGGCATGTTCATCCAGCACGACGACCCCGAGCACCAGCGCTACCGCAAGCTCCTCGTCGGGCAGTTCACCGTCCGCCGGATGCGCCTGCTCACCGAGTGGATCGAGAAGATCACCACGGAGCGGCTCGACGAGATGGAGCGCCTCGGCTCCCCCGCCGACCTCTTCGAGCACTTCGCGCTGCCCATCCCCTCCCTCGTGATCTGCGAACTGCTCGGCGTGCCCTACGCCGACCGCGACACCTTCCAGCACCACACCCACGTCTGGAGCAGCTTCGGCGAGTCCACCGAGGACGTCACCGCCGCCTTCCTGGAACTCGCGGCCTACCTGGGCGGCCTGGTGCGCCTCAAGCGCACCGAGCCCGCCGACGACATCCTCAGCGGCCTGATCACCGCCGACCCGGACCTCACCGACGAGGAACTCACCTCGATCGCCTTCCTGCTGCTGGTCGCCGGCCACGAGACCACCGCCAACCAGCTCGCCCTCGGCACCTTCGCCCTGCTGGAACACCCCGAGCAGCTGGCCGCGCTGCGCGCCGACCCCTCCCTGATCGAGGGCGCCGTCGAGGAGAGCCTGCGCTACCTCAGCATCGTCCACCACGGCCCCACCCGGGCCGCCCTCGAGGACGTGGAGATCGAGGGGACCCTCATCAAGGAGGGGGAGGTCGTGATGGTCTCCCTCGCCGCCGCCAACCGCGACCCCGAACGCTTCCCGGACCCCGAGTCCTTCGACGTGACCCGGCGCGCCGCCGGCCACCTCGGCTTCGGCCACGGCATCCACCAGTGCCTCGGCCAGCAACTGGCCCGCATCGAGCTGCGGGTCGGCTTCACCGCCCTGCTGGAACGCTTCCCGCAGCTGCGCCTGGCCTGCCCGCCCGAGGAGGTCCGGCTCCGCCACGACATGCAGGTCTACGGCGTGTACGCGCTGCCCGTCGCCTGGTGAGCGACGACCCGCTGCGGGTCACGGCCGACCGGCGGCTGTGCTGCGGCGCCGGCATGTGCGCCCTGATCGCCCCCGGGGTCTTCGACCAGTGCGAGGAGGGCCTCGTGGTCCTCCTCGACCCCGGGCCGCCCGCCGCCGCGCACGCCGCCGTGCGCGAGGCCGCCGACCAGTGCCCCTGCGCCGCGATCACCCTGCACACCGCCGGCTGACCGCCCCCGCCTCCCTCCGGGGTCTCCCCGCCCGCCGAAGGCCGCCCGCACCCGCCGCACGAAGGCGTTCCCACGCCACCGTCCGTCCCTTTTCTCCTGAAAGTCAGGTACCTACCGTGGAACAGCACCTGTCACGCCGCCGCTTGCTCGGAATGACGGCCCTCGGCGCGGCGGCCCTCGCGGGCACCACCACCATCGGAGCCCCCCGCGCCCTGGCCGCCGACCGCGCCGACGGCACCGCCTTCGTCCCCGCCGTCGTCATCGGCACCGGCTACGGCGCCGCCGTCTCCGCACTGCGCCTGGGCGAGGCCGGGGTCCGCACGGTCATGCTCGAAATGGGCCAGCTGTGGAACCAGCCCGGCCCCGACGGCAACGTCTTCGCCGGCATGCTCAAGCCCGACAAGCGCTCCAGCTGGTTCAAGAACCGCACCGAGGCCCCCCTCGGCAGCTTCCTCTGGCTGGACCTGGCCAACCGCGACATCGACCCCTACGCCGGCGTCCTGGACCGGGTCAACTTCGACCAGATGTCGGTGTACGTGGGCCGCGGCGTCGGCGGCGGCTCCCTCGTCAACGGCGGTATGGCGGTGGCCCCGAAGCGCTCCTACTTCGAGGAGGTGCTGCCGCGCGTCGACGCCGCCGAGATGTACGACCGCTACTTCCCGCGCGCCAACTCCATGCTCCGCGTCAACCACATCGACAACGGCTGGTTCGAGAGCACCGAGTGGTACAAGTTCGCCCGGGTCTCGCGCGACCAGGCCCAGAAGGCGGGCCTCGGCACCGTCCACGTCCCCAACGTCTACGACTTCGACCACATGCGGCGCGAGGCGGCCGGGGAGGTCCCCAAGTCGGCGCTGGCCGCCGAGGTCATCTACGGCAACAACCACGGCAAGCAGAGCCTGGACAAGACCTACCTGGCCGCCGCCCTGGGCACCGGCAAGGTCACCATCGAGACCCTGCACCAGGCCAGGACCATCCGGCAGCAGAAGGACGGCACCTACCTCCTCACCGTCGAGCAGCGCGACGCCGACGGCCGGCTGCTGGCCACCAAGGAGATCTCCTGCCGCCACCTGTTCCTCGGCGCCGGCAGCCTCGGCTCCACCGAACTGCTGCTGCGCGCCCGCGAGACCGGCACCCTGCCGGAGCTCAGCTCCGAGATCGGCGCCGGCTGGGGCCCCAACGGCAACATCATGACCGCCCGCGCCAACCACGTGTGGAACCCCACCGGCGCCAACCAGTCCTCCATCCCCGCCCTCGGCATCGACGACTGGGACAACCCCCAGAACCCCGTCTTCGCCGAGATCGCCCCCATGCCCGCGGGCCTGGAGACCTGGGTCAGCCTCTACCTGGCGATCACCAAGAACCCCGAACGCGGCACCTTCGCCTACGACGCGGCGACCGACCGGGCGGCCCTGCGCTGGACCCGCGACCAGAACACCCCCGCCGTCAACGCCGCGAAGTCGCTGTTCGACCGCATCAACAGGGCCAACACGACGATGTACCGCTACGACCTCTTCGGCAAGCAGGTGAAGGCCTTCTCCGACGACTTCACCTACCACCCGCTCGGCGGCTGCGTCCTCGGCCGGGCCACCGACGACTACGGCCGGGTCAAGGGCTACAAGAACCTCTACGTGACCGACGGTTCGCTCATCCCCGGCTCCATCGGCGTGAACCCGTTCGTCACCATCACCGCCCTGGCCGAACGGAACATCGAGCGCGTCATCCGGCAGGACGTCACCGCCGCGTAGCCGGCGGCGCGCGCAGGGGAACAGCACGGGGTCCTCCCCGGCATGCCCGCAGGCCCCGAGGCGCTGCGGAACCAGCCAGTCAGCAGTAGTTCAACGGGTCGATGGAGCACACATGATGCGGGAGTCTGTCGCTATGCCGGAGGAGTCCGGGAACGCCGCACACGAGGTGATCGTGGCGATCGGATCGGCACACCGCCGGCCGCAGGACACCGCCGCGGTCGGGGCGTTCGACGCGGAGTTCCTCGCGGAGGCCGCCGCGGACCCGTCGGACCCCGTGACGGCCGGCGCCCTGCCGCACGGTCCGGCCGCGGCGGAGACCTGGTGGGAGGCGCTGGAGGACGCCGGGGCCGTCCCGGCCGCGAGCCCGGCCCCGGGCGTCTTCCTCACCGGCCCCGGCACGGCCGCGGAGACCCCCGCGCAGGAGGGGGCCGCCGCCGCGGTCGGCGCCGTCCTGCGGCTCGCCCCCGGAGCCGCCCCGCTGCTGCGCCGCCTCCCCACCGGCCCCGACGCCCTGCGCGCGGCCCACGAGGCCCTCAGCCGGGGCGAGAGCGCCCTCGCCCTGGCCGCCGGCCCCGACGTCCACCTGCCGGACACCGCGCCCGGCGGCTACGGCGCCGTCATCCTCAAGCCGCTGCCCGCCGCCCGGGCCGACGGCGACCGCATCCTCGCCGCACTCACCCCCGACGGCCGCCTCACCACGCCCCCCGACTCCGGCTGGAACACCACCCCGGGCTCCACCCCCGACGCCGCCGCCGCCGTCCCCGGCGTGGCCGCGGGACGCGGGGACGGGGAGCCGCTGCCCTGGATCCTCTCCGCCGCCGGGCCCGACGCGCTGCGCGCCCGGGCGCGGCAGTTGTACGAGCACCTCACCGCGCACCCCGGCCTCGACCCCGCCGCCGTGGGGCGGGCCCTCGCCACCACCCGGCACCGGTTCCCGGACCGCGCCGTGCTCCTCGGCGACGCACCGGACCGCCGCCTCGAAGCGCTGGCCGCCCTCGCCGACGGCGCCTTCCCCGCCGACGTGGTCCGCGGCACCGCCACCGGCCGCCCGGCCGCGTTCGTCCTGTCCGGCATCGGCGGGCAGTGGCCCGCGATGGCCGGGGAACTCATCGATTCCTCCCCGGAGTTCCGCGCCGCCGCCCTGCGCTGCGAGGAGGCGCTCGCCCCCTTCACCGGCTGGCTCCTCACCGACGTGCTGCGCGGCGCCCCCGGCGCACCCGGCCCGGACACCCCCGACGTCAGCCTCCCCGCCACCTTCGGCGTCCAGGTAGCCCTCGCCGAGACCTGGCACGCCCACGGGGTCCGCCCCCGCGCCTACGCCGGCCACAGCGTCGGCGAGATCGGCGCGGCCCACCTGGCCGGTGTCCTCACCCTGGAGGACGCCGCCCGGGCCGCCCACGCCTGGGGCGCGGCCCTCGCCGAACTCGCCGCGCACGGCGGCGACATGCTCGCCGTGAGCCTGCCCGGCCACCTCCTCCAGGAGCGCCTCGCCCCCTGGGCCGGGGAACTCTGCGTCGCCGCCCACAACGGCCCCGCCTCCCACGTGGTCTCCGGGGACGGCGACGCCGTACGCGCCCTGCGCGCCGCGCTGGAGGCCGACGGCATCCGCTGCGGCGGCGTACGGCTCGGCGCCGCCGCCCACTCGGCGCACGTCGACGCCGTCCGCGACCGGCTGCTCTCCGCCCTCGCCGGCCTCACCCCCCGCGCGGGCCACACCCCGCTCTACTCCTCCGCCACCGGCGGCCTCGTCGACGGCCGCACCCTGGACACCGGCTTCTGGACCGAGGCCCTGCGCCGCCCGGTCCGCTTCGAGCAGACCACCCACGCCCTGCTGGCCGACGGCCACGAGGCCCTCGTGGAGATCGCCCCCCACCCGACGCTGACCGCCGCCATGCAGGAGACCGCCGCGGCCGCCGGACGCCACGCCGTCACCCTCGCCACCCTGCGCCGCGGCCAGGGCGACCTCCGCCGCCTGCGCACGGCCCTCGCCGAGGCCTGCGTCCAGGGCGTCGACGTCGACTGGACGCCCGCCTTCCGCGCCGGTGCCGCCACGGACCGCGTCCAGCTGCCGACGTACCCCTTCCAGCGGCCCGCCGCCGGCCGTGCCCCCGCCGCCCGCCTCGCCCTGCTGCCCGAGGCCGAACGCGAGCACACCGCCGCCGCGCTCGTCCGCTCCCTGACCGCCGGCCTGCTGGGGCTGCCCGGCCCGGACGCCGTCGCCCCCGGACAGGCCTTCCGCGACCTCGGCCTGGACTCCGTCACGGCGGTGGAACTCCGCGGCCGCCTCAACCAGGCCACCGGACTCCTCCTGCCGCACACCGTCGTCTTCGACCACCCCACCCCCGCCGCCCTGACCCGCCGGATCCTCGCCGAAGCCCTCGGCACCCACGAGGACCCGGCCGCCCCGGACACCACCGCCGCCGCCTGGGACGAACCCGTCGCCATCGTCGCCATGAGCTGCCGCCTGCCCGGCGGCACCGACAGCCCCGAAGCCCTGTGGCGGCTGCTCGGCGAGGGCGCCGACGCGGTGTCCGCGCTGCCCGCCGACCGCGGCTGGGACGTCGAGGGCCTCTACGACGCCGAGCCGGGCCGCCCCGGCCGCTACTACCAGCGCGAAGCCGGCATGCTCGCCGAAGCCGCCGACTTCGACCCGGAGTTCTTCGGGATCTCCCCGCGCGAGGCCCTCGCCATGGACCCCCAGCAGCGGCTCCTCCTCGAGACCGGCTGGGAGGTGCTCGAACGCGCCGGCATCGACCCCGCCACCCTGCGCGGCACCCGCACCGGCACCTTCGTCGGCGCCATGAACCAGGACTACGGCCCCCGCCTCCACGAGGCACCCGAGGACATCAGCGGCTACCTGCTGACCGGCAACAGCGTCAGCGTCGCCTCCGGCCGGCTCGCCTACACCTTCGGCTTCGAGGGCCCCGCCGTCACCGTCGACACGGCCTGCTCCTCCTCCCTCGTCGCCCTCCACCTGGCCGCCCAGTCGCTGCGCACCGGCGAATGCTCCCTGGCCCTGGCCGGCGGGGTCACCGTGCTGCCGACGGCCGGCTCCTTCGTCGAGTTCAGCAAGCAGCGCGCGCTCGCCCCCGACGGCCGCTGCAAGGCCTTCTCCGCCGACGCCGACGGCTTCGGCCTCGCCGAGGGCGCCGGCATGGTCCTGCTGGAGCGGCTCTCCGACGCCCGGCGCAACGGCCACCGGGTCCTGGCCGTCGTCCGGGGCTCCGCGATCAACCAGGACGGTGCCTCGAACGGCCTGACCGCCCCCAGCGGTCCCGCGCAGCAGCGGGTGATCCGCCAGGCCCTGGCCAACGCCGGGCTGACGGCGGGCGACGTGGACGCGGTGGAGGCCCACGGCACCGGCACCCGGCTCGGCGACCCGATCGAGGCCCAGGCCCTCCTCGCCACCTACGGCCAGGACCGCGACGCGGACCGGCCGCTGTGGCTGGGCTCCCTGAAGTCCAACATCGGCCACACCCAGGCCGCCGCGGGCATCGCCGGCGTCATGAAGTCCGTCCTGGCCCTCCAGCACGGAGTCCTGCCCCGGACCCTGCACGCCGACGTCCCCTCCCCGCACGTGGACTGGAGCGCCGGACGGGTCCGGCTGCTGACGGACGCCGTGGAGTGGCCCGCGACCGGCCGCCCGCGCCGGTTCGGCGTGTCCTCGTTCGGCATCAGCGGCACCAACGCCCACGCCGTCATCGAAGAGGCCCCCACCGCACCCCGCCGGGCGGACGAACCCCCGACCCCCCTCCCGTCCGAAGCCGCCGCCATCCCGGCGCAGCCCGCCCCGGTCGGCGGCGCGGCCGACGCCGCGGCCGCCCCCGCCGCTGACGACGCCCCGGCGGGATCCGTCCCGGCCCAGGACGTTCCGGCGGAAGCCGCCCCGGACGACGCCCCCGCCGTGCCCTGGATCCTGTCCGCCCGCAGCCCCGAGGCGCTGGCCGCCCGCGCCGGGGCGCTGCTCGCGCACACCGCCGCGCACCCCGGACGCCGCCCCGCCGACACCGGCCACGCCCTCGCCACCACCCGGACGGCCTTCGCGCACCGGGCCGTCGTCACCGGGGCCACCGAGGCCGAACTCACCGAGGGCCTGCGCGCCCTCGCCACCGGCGGCTCCACGCCCCGCACCGCCCAGGGCACCGCCGCCGACGGCCGCCGCGTCGCCTTCGTCTTCCCCGGCCAGGGCTCCCAGTGGGCCGGCATGGCCGTGGAACTCCTCGACACCTCCGCCGTCTTCCGCGAACGGATCGCCGCCTGCGGCCGCGCCCTCGCCCCGTACGTGGACTGGCACCTGGAGGACGTCCTGCGCGGCGCCCCCGGCGCCCCCGCCCTCGACAGCGCCGACGACGTGGTCCAGCCCGCCCTCTGGGCCGTCATGGTCTCCCTCGCCGAACTGTGGCGCTCCTTCGGCGTCGAGCCCTCCGCCGTCATCGGCCACTCCCAGGGCGAGATCGCCGCCGCCGCCGTCTCCGGCGCCCTCGGCCTGGACGACGCCGCCCGCGTCGTCGCCCTGCGCAGCCGCCTCCTCGCCCGCCTCGCGGGACTCGGCGGGATGGTCTCCGTCCCCGAACCCCTCGCCGACGTCACCCGGCGCCTGGAGCAGTGGGGCGAACGCCTCGGCGTCGCCGCGATCAACGGCCCCCGCTCCACCGTCGTCTCCGGGGACGCCGACGCCCTCGGCGAACTCCTCGCCGCCTGCGCCGCCGACGGCGTCCGGGCCAAGCGGGTCCCCGTCGACTACGCCTCCCACTCCGCGCACGTGGAGCTCATCGAGGCCGAACTCGCCGAGGCCCTCGCCGGCATCACCCCGCTCGCGCCGAGCGTGCCCTTCTACTCCACCGTCACCGGCGAACCCGTCGACTCCGCCGCCCTCGACGCCGCCTACTGGTACACCAACCTCCGCACCACCGTCCGCTTCGAGCCGGCCGCCCGCCGCCTGATCGCCGACGGCCACCAGGTCCTCGTCGAGTGCAGCCCGCACCCCGTCCTCGCCATCGGCCTCCAGGAGACCGCCGAGGACGCCGCCGCCACCGTCGACGTCCTGCCCTCGCTGCGCCGCGGCGACGGCGGCGCCGCCCGCTTCCTCACCTCCCTCGGCGAGGCCTGGACCCGGGGCGTGCCCGCCGACTGGCCCGCCGCCTTCGCCGGCCTGCGCCCGCGCCCCGTCGACCTGCCCACCTACCCCTTCCAGCGCCGCCGCTTCTGGCTCGACACCGCCGCACAGGCCGCCCCCGCGACCGGCGCCGGGTACGGAGAGGAGGAGGCCCGGTTCTGGGAGGCCGTCGAGAACGCCGACGTCCGCGCCCTGACCAGCTCACTGGACCTCGCCCCCGACGCCACCCTCGACACCATGGTCACCCGGCTCGCCGACCGGCGCCGCCGCTCCACCCGCACCGCCCGCATCGACGGCTGGCGCTACCGGATCACCTGGACCCCCACCGAGACCCGCGCCCGGCGCGACGGCCGCGCCCCGCTCACCGGGACCTGGCTGCTCGTCACCACCCCCGCACACGCCGGATCCGCCACCGCCACCGCCGTCCACGAGGCCCTCACGGCGCGCGGCGCCCGCGTCGAACGCGTCGCCCTCGACCCGGCCGCCCACCCCGGCCGGCAGCACGTGACCGCACTTCTCACCGACCGGCTCACCGAGGCCGCCCTGGACGCCGACGCGGTCACCGGGGTGCTCTCCCTGCTGGCCGAAGACCCCTCCGACGCCCCCGGGCACCGCGTCCCGGCCGCCCTCGCCGCCACCCTCGCCCTCGTCCAGGCCCTCGGCGACACCGGCGTCGGCGCGCCCCTGTGGTGCGCCACCTCCGGCGCCGTCGCCACCGGCCCCGCCGACCCGCCCCGCCACCCCGCCCAGGCCCAGCTCTGGGGCCTCGGCCGGGTCACCGGCGCCGAGTACCCCCAGCGCTGGGGCGGCCTCGTGGACCTGCCCGAAACCCTCGACGCCCGCACCCTCGACCTGCTCACCGGGCTCCTCGCCGAACCCGGCGGCGAGGACGAGGTCGCCGTCCGCGCCACCGGCCTCCTCGCCCGGCGCCTCGTCCGCGCCACCGCCGACCCGGCCGCCCCCGAACGGCTCCGGGGCGCACCCCCGGCCCCGGTGCGGCCCACCGCGCCCGGCCGGCTCCGGAGCGCGACCAGGTCCGGCCGTCGCACCCCCGCCGCCCG
>NZ_JBHVUQ010000149.1:0-6788 GCF_042884105.1 Streptomyces sp. NPDC058157 | reverse complement strand
GAGCACACCCTCGCCCGCCCCCACGGCACCGTCCTGGTCACCGGCGGCACCGGCACCCTCGGCGCGCACGTCGCCCGCTGGCTGGCCCGCTCCGGAGCCGCCCACCTCGTCCTGACCAGCCGCAGCGGCCCCGCCGCCGAAGGCGCCGCCGAACTCCGCGAGGAACTCGCCGCCCTCGGCTGCCGCGCCACCCTGGCCGCCTGCGACGCCGGAGACCGCACCGCCCTCGCCGAGCTCCTCGCCTCCCTGCCCGCCGAACACCCCCTCACCGGCGTCATCCACACCGCCGGAGCCCTCGACGACGGCGTCCTCGACGGCATGACCGCCGACCGGCTGGAACACGTACTGCGCCCCAAGGCCGACGCCGCCGTCCACCTGCACGAACTCACCGCCGGCCACGACCTCGACTTCTTCGTCCTGTTCTCCTCCATCGCCGGCACCGTCGGCAACGGCGGCCAGGGCGGCTACGCCGCCGCCAACGCCCACCTCGACGCCCTCGCCCACCAGCGCCGCGCCCAGGGCCTGCCCGCCACCGCCATCGCCTGGGGCTCCTGGGGCAGCGGACGCATGATGGGCCGCCACGCGGAGGAACACCTCACCCGGCGCGGCATCCTCCCCATGCCCGCCGACCTCGGCATCGCCGCCCTGGCCCGCGCCATGGAACACCAGGACACGGCCGTCACCATCGCCGACATCGACTGGGAGCGCTTCGTCCGCGCCTTCGCCCACACCGGCGACTACCCGCTCCTGCACCGCCTCCCCGAAGCCCGCGCGATCCTCGACGCCGCCACCGCGTCCACCGCGGCGAACGGCCCCGCGGCGGGCGGCGCCGGGCTCGCCGGACAGCTCGCCGCACTCGCCGGACCCGAACGGCTCCGCGCCCTGGTCGAACTCGTCCGCACCCAGGCCGCCACGGTCCTCGGCCACTCCGGCGCCGACGCCGTCCCGCCCGGGCGGGCCTTCCGCGAGACCGGCTTCGACTCGCTGACCGCCGTCGAGCTCCGCAACCGGCTGGCCGGCGCCACCGGTCTGCGGCTGCCCACCACCGTCGTCTTCGACTACCCGAACCCGGCCGAACTCGCCGCCCACCTCGACACCCGGCTCCTCGGCGGCCCGCACGCCGGCCCGGCCGCCCCGGCCGGCGCCGCCCGCCCGGCCGACGACGAACCCATCGCCATCGTCGCGATGAGCTGCCGGTTCCCCGGCGGGGTGACCTCCCCCGAAGACCTGTGGCGGATCCTGGCGGAGGGCGAGGACGCCCTCTCCGCCTTCCCCGACAACCGCGGCTGGGACCTCGAAACCCTCTACCACCCCGACCCGCAGCACCCCGGCACCACCTACGCCCGCGAGGGCGGGTTCCTCCACGACGCCGGAGACTTCGACGCCGCCTTCTTCGGCATCTCCCCGCGCGAAGCCCTCGCCATGGACCCCCAGCAACGGCTCCTCCTGGAGACCACCTGGGAGGCCTTCGAACGCGCCGGCATCGACCCCGCCACCCTCAAGGGCAGCCGCTCCGGCGTCTTCATCGGCTCCAACGGCCAGGACTACGCCTCCGGCCTGCGCCAGGCCCCCGAAGGGGTCGAGGGCTACCTGCTCACCGGCCGGGCCGCCAGCGTCGTCTCCGGCCGCCTCGCCTACACCTTCGGCCTGGAGGGGCCCGCGCTGACCGTCGACACGGCCTGCTCCTCCTCCCTCGTCGCCCTCCACCTGGCCGTCCAGTCCCTGCGCCGCGGCGAATGCGAACTCGCCCTCGCGGGCGGCGTCACCGTGATGTCCGGCCCCGGCATCTTCGTCGAGTTCAGCCGCCAGCGCGGACTGGCCCCCGACGGCCGGTGCAAGGCCTTCGCCGCGGCGGCCGACGGCACCGGCTGGGGCGAAGGCACGGGCATGCTCCTGCTGGAGCGGCTCTCCGACGCCCGGCGCAACGGCCACCGGGTCCTGGCCGTCGTCCGGGGCTCCGCGATCAACCAGGACGGCGCCTCCAACGGCCTGACCGCCCCCAACGGGCCCTCGCAGCAACGGGTCATCCGCCAGGCCCTCGACGACGCGGGCCTCGCCCCCGCCGACGTCGACGCGGTCGAGGCCCACGGCACGGGCACCCGGCTCGGCGATCCGATCGAGGCCCAGGCCCTCCTCGCCACCTACGGCCAGGACCGCGACGCGGACCGGCCGCTGTGGCTGGGCTCCCTGAAGTCCAACATCGGCCACACCCAGGCCGCAGCAGGCGTCGCAGGCGTGATCAAGCTGGTCCTGGCCCTGCAGCACGCGGAACTGCCCCGTACCCTCCACGTGGACTCCCCGACCCCGCACGTCGACTGGTCCACCGGCGCGGTCGAGCTCCTCTCCGCCCCCGTGGCCTGGCCCGAGTCCGCGGACCACGTCCGCCGGGGCGGGATCTCGGCCTTCGGCGTCAGCGGCACCAACGCCCACGTGATCATCGAACAGGCCCCCGCCCCGGCCGAGGACGAAGGCACCGTCGACGCCCCGGGCGACGCCCCGGCCACCGACACGGGCCGCACCGCCGTCGCCTGGCTGCTGTCCGCGAAGACCCCCACCGCCCTGCGCGCCCAGGCCCGCCGTCTGCGCACCCACCTCACCGAGCACCCCGGGCAGCAGGACGCCACCCCGGCCGACATCGGCCTCTCCCTGGCCACCGGCCGGGCCGCCCTCCAGCACCGCGCGGCCCTGCTCGGCAGCGGCCGGGCCGAACTGCTCCACGCCCTGGACGCCCTGGCCGACGAGGACACGGCCGGCACCGCACCCCTCCTCGTCACCGGCAGCACCGACCCCGCCACCGGCCACGAACCGGGCCGGACCGCCTTCCTCTTCTCGGGGCAGGGCAGCCAGCGCCTGGGCATGGGACGTGAACTGCACGCGGCCTTCCCGGTGTTCGCCGACGCTTTCGACGCGTGCTGTGCCCACTTCGACGGGCATCTGGAACTCCCTCTGCGGGAGGTGGTGTTCGGCGGGGACGCGGGGCTGCTGGGCGAGACGCGGTTCACCCAGCCGGCGTTGTTCGCGGTCGAGGTGGCGTTGTTCCGGCTGGTGGAGTCCTGGGGGATACGCCCGGACTTCCTGGCCGGGCACTCGATCGGGGAGTTCGCCGCCGCGCACGCGGCCGGTGTGCTGTCGCTGGAGGACGCGGCGAGGCTGGTGGCCGCCCGTGGCCGGCTGATGCAGGCCCTCCCGTCGGGGGGCGTGATGGTGGCGGTCCAGGCCTCGGAGGAGGAGGTGCGGGAGCTGCTGGCCGGGCTGGAGGGCCGTGCGGGGATCGCCGCCGTCAACGGGCCCACCGCCGTGGTGGTTTCGGGCGCGGAGGATGCCGTGGCGTCGGTCGTGGACCGGCTCGCGGCCGACGGCCGCAAGACGAAGGCCCTGGCGGTCTCCCACGCCTTCCACTCCCCGCTCATGGACCCCATGCTCGCCGAGTTCCGGGAGGTCGTGGCATCGGCCTCCTTCGACCCGCCGAAGGTCCCCGTCGTCTCCACCCTCACCGGCCGGGCCGTTGCCGCCGAGGAGTTCTGCTCGGCCGACTACTGGGTGAGCCACGTCCGTGAGGCCGTCCGCTTCGCCGACGCCGTCACCACCCTCGCGGACGAGGGCACCGCCACCTTCCTGGAGATCGGACCCGGCGGCGTCCTGACCGCCCTCGCCCAGGAGCTCGTGGACGAGCGGGCCGTCACCGTCGTCCCCGTCCTGCGCGGCGACCGCGCCGAGGACCTGGCCGTCACCACCGCCCTCGCCCGCCTGCACGTCCACGGCACCCCCGTCGACTGGGCGGCCCTCCGCACCGGACCGGCCGGCCATCCCGTCGACCTGCCCACCTACGCCTTCCACCACCGGCGCTACTGGCTCGCCCCCGCCGCACCGGCCGGCGACGTGGCCGCCGCCGGGCTCGTGGACGCCGAGCACCCCTTCCTGGGGGCCGCCGTGCCCCTCGCCGACGGTCAGGGGGCCCTCCTCACCGGCCGGCTGTCCCCGGCCACCCACCCCTGGCTCACCGACCACACGGTCATGGACACCGTCCTGCTGCCCGGCACCGCACTGGTCGACCTGGCGCTCCGCGCCGCCGACGAGGTGCGCTGCGACCGGGTGGACGAACTGACCCTCGGCGCGCCCCTCCTGCTCCGGGAGGACGGGGCCGTGCAGCTCCAGGCCGTCGTCAGCGGGCCCGACGCCACCGGGCACCGTACGGTCGGCGTCTACTCCCGCCCCGAGACCGCCGACGCCACCGAGCCGTGGACCTGCCACGCGACCGGTGTGGTGTCCGTGGACGCCCGGGGGCCGCGGGAGGACTCCGCCCCCGCCGCATGGCCGGTCCCCGGGGCCGAGCCCCTGGACACCGGCGGCGCGTACGAGGCCCTGGCCGCCCTCGGCTTCGGGTACGGGCCCGTGTTCCAGGGCCTGCACGGGCTGTGGCGGCGCGGCGACGAGGTGTACGCCGAGGTACGGCTGCCCGAGGAGACCGCCGTCGCCGGATTCGGCGTCCACCCGGCCCTCCTGGACTCGGCCCTGCACGCGATCGGGCTCGGCGGCCTGCTGCCCGACGCCGGCCGGGGCCGGATCCCGTTCGCCTGGAACGGGGTGACCGTCCACGCCACCGGCGCCCGCGCCCTGCGCGTCAGGATCACCCCCGCCGGGCCCGACGCGGTGTGCCTGCTGGCCGCCGACGAAGCCGGCCGTCCCGTGGCCTCCGTGGACTCCCTGGTGCTGCGGCCCGTCACGGCGGAGCAGCTGGCCCGGGCCGGGCGGGCGGACGGGGCGCCGGACTCGCTCTACCGGATCGACTGGACCCCCCTTCCCCTCACCCCGGAGGCCCCCGTGGACGGTCCGCGCGAACCGTGGACCCTCGTCGGCGGCGACGACGGTCTGCGCGCGGCGCTGGAGGAGTCCGGCCTGGACGTCGTCTTCCGCCCCGAGCTGGCGGAACCGGCCGACGGAGCCGGGCGGCCCTCGCCCGCCGTCCTCCTCGCGGCCGTCGCAGTGGACCCGGACCGGGACGACCCCGTGGCCCGCGTCCACGCCACGGCCCACCGCACCCTGGACCTGCTCCAGCGCTGGCTCGCCGACGACCGGTACGCCGATTCCCGGCTGGCCGTCCTGACCGCCAACGCCGTCGCGGCCGGGGGCCCGGGGGAGGAGGACCGGGACAAGGAGGTGGACCCGGCGCAGGCCGCCGTCTGGGGGCTGGTGCGTTCGGCACAGGCGGAGCACCCGGGGCGCATCGTCCTGGTCGACCTCGACCGGGATCCGGCGTCCGCCCGCGCCCTGTTCGCGCTGTCCGCCCTGTCCACGCCGTCCGCCCCGGCCGGCCCGCCGGTCCCGGGCGAGGAGCAGTTCGCCGTCCGCGGCGGCACGGTCCTCGTCCCCCGGCTCGCCCGGACCGGGCAGCCGCCCGCCCCCGGCGAGGCCGCGCCCGCCTTCACCGCCGACGGCACGGTCCTCGTCACCGGCGCCTCCGGCCTGCTCGGCCGGCACGTCGCACGGCACCTGGTGACCGGGCACGGGGTGCGCCACCTGCTGCTCGCCGGCCGCCGGGGCGCCGCCGCCGAGGACATGGCCGAACTGGAGGCGGAGCTCACCGCCCTGGGTGCCCGGGTCACCGTGGCCGCCTGCGACGCCGCCGACCGCGCGGCGCTCGCCCGGCTGCTGGGCTCGGTACCCGAAGCACACCCCCTGACCGGTGTGGTGCACGTGGCCGGTGTGACCGACGACGGGATCCTCACCAGCCTCACCCCGGACCGGATCGACCACGTCTTCCGCCCCAAGGTGGACGCCGCCCTGCACCTGGACGAGCTCACCCGCGACATGGAGCTCTCCGCCTTCGTCCTGTTCTCCTCCGCCGCCGGTGTCTTCGGCGCGGCGGGCCAGGCCAACTACGCGGCGGCCAACGCCTTCCTGGACGCCCTCGCCCGCCAGCGCCGGGCCGCCGGCCTGCCGGCCGTGTCCCTGGCCTGGGGGCTGTGGGACGAGAGCAGCGGCATCACCGGCCGGCTGACCGGGGCCGACCGGGGCAGGATGGCCCGCAGCGGCGTACTGCCGCTGGGCACCGAGGAGGCCCTCGGCCTCTTCGACGCCGCGACGGCCCAGACGCGCAGCGCGCTCGTCCCGGTCCGCCTGGACCAGGCGGAGCTGCGGCGGCAGGCGGCGGCCGGCAGCCTGCCGGCCCTGCTCACCTCCCTGGTCCGCCTCCCGGCCCGGCGCCCCGCGGCCGGCGGGGGAGCGGACCCGGCGGCCGGCCCGTCCGGCACCGGCGCAGGGGATCTGGCGGCCCGGCTGGCCGGCCTCGCGGCGGCCGAACGGCGCACCCTGGTCCTGGACCTGGTGTGCGAGCACGTGGCCGCGGTCCTGGGCCTCGCCTCGGCCCGGGAGGTGCGGCCCGGCCAGGCGCTCCGCGACCTCGGATTCGACTCGCTGACCGCCGTCGAGCTGCGCAACCGGCTGGGCAAGGACACCGGGCTGCGGCTCTCGTCCACCCTCGTCTTCGACTACCCCACCCCCGCCGAACTCGCCGGCCACCTGGAGGCCGAGGCCGCACCGGCCGACGCCGACGTCACCGGGCTGCTCGCCGAACTCGACCGGGTCGAGACACGGCTGCGGGACACGGAGACCGACGACGCCGGCCTGCGCGAGACCGTCACGGCGCACCTGCGCCGGCTGCTGGACCGGTGGGCCGCGCCCGCCGGCCAGGAGGAGGCGGACACCGGCGGCGTCGCGGACGGGCTCCACACCGCGACGGACGACGAGATGTTCGACTTCATCGGCAAGGAGTTCGGGATCTCCTGACC
>NZ_JBHVUQ010000148.1:0-19227 GCF_042884105.1 Streptomyces sp. NPDC058157 | reverse complement strand
CCGCCCCCGCCCCCCCCCCCACACTATGGGGGGGCCCCCCGGACGGTTCCGGCCGGGGGGCACCCCACTGGGAAGTCCGTGGCGCGCTGGGCGCCGGGGACTACTTCAGCTTGGTGCCCGTGGAACGCAGGTCACCGCAGGCCTGGAGGACGCGCTTGGCCATGCTCGCCTCGGCCAGCTTGCCCCAGGTGCGCGGGTCGTAGGTGTTCTTCTTGCCGACCTCGCCGTCGACCTTCAGGACACCGTCGTAGTTGCGGAACATGTGGTCCGCGACCGGGCGGGTGAAGGCGTACTGGGTGTCGGTGTCGAGGTTCATCTTCACGACGCCGTTCTCCAGCGCGGTGGCGATCTCCTGCTCGGTGGAGCCGGAGCCGCCGTGGAAGACGAAGTCGAACGGGCTGCTCTTGCCGTACTTCTCGCCGACGCCCTGCTGGAGGTCCTTGAGCAGCTCGGGACGGAGCACGACGTTGCCCGGCTTGTACACGCCGTGCACATTGCCGAAGGAGGCGGCCAGCAGGTAGCGGCCCTTCTCGCCCAGGCCCAGGGCCTCGGCCGTGCGGATGGCGTCCTCGACGGTGGTGTACAGCTCGTCGTTGATCTCGTGGCTGACGCCGTCCTCCTCGCCGCCGGTCGGGGTGATCTCGACCTCGAGGATGATCTTCGCAGCGGCGGCCTTGGCGAGCAGCTCCTGGCCGATGGCCAGGTTGTCGGCCAGGGTCTCGGCGGAGCCGTCCCACATGTGCGACTGGAAGAGCGGGTTCAGGCCCTTGGCCACGCGCTCGGCGGAGATGTCGAGCAGCGGGCGGACGTAGCCGTCCAGCTTGTCCTTGGGGCAGTGGTCGGTGTGCAGCGCGACCGTGACGTCGTACTTGGCGGCCACGACGTGCGCGAACTCGGCCAGGGCGACCGCGCCGGTGACCATGTCCTTGTTGTACTGGCCGCCCAGGAACTCGGCGCCACCGGTGGAGATCTGGATGATGCCGTCGCTCTCGGCCTCCGCGAAGCCGCGCAGCGCAGCGTGCAGGGTCTGGGTCGAGGTCACGTTGATCGCCGGGTAGGCGAACTTGCCTGCCTTCGCCCGGTCGAGCATCTCGTTGTAGACCTCGGGGGTTGCGATGGGCATCTGTCCGCTCCTTGGATGTGCGGGGAGTGTGCTTATTGCGGGCCCTGACCTGGGGGCGACGTCAGACGTCGCGCCTATCTTTCCAGACTCGGCGCGACACTCCACCCCGCGTGACGACCCTCGTACGGCAAGAAGGGTGGGGTGTTTCACGTGAAACACCCCACCCTTCCGGAAAGGCGCAGGTCAGGAGCGGAGCACGGGCTTCCGAGGACCTTCGTCACCAGTTGCGCCGAGCCCGTTCCGAGGCCCCTTCACCACTCCTTCGCGACCACACTCCGAGACGGCCGGGTCGGGTCAGGCCAGGCCCAGGTCGCCGAGCTGGTAGCCGGTGAGGTAGGGCAGGCCCGCTCCGGCGATGGCCTCGGCCGCGCCGCGGTCCACGATGGTGGCGACGGCGACGACCTCGCCGCCGGCCTCGCGGACCGCCTCGACGGCGGTCAGCGGGGAGCCGCCGGTGGTGGAGGTGTCCTCGACGACCAGGCAGCGCTTGCCCTTGACGTCGGTGCCCTCGATGCGGCGCTGCATGCCGTGCGCCTTCTGCGCCTTGCGGACGACGAAGGCGTCCAGGCGCTGCCCGCGCGCGGCCGAGGCGTGCAGCATCGAGGTGGCGACCGGGTCGGCGCCCAGGGTCAGGCCGCCGACGCAGTCGAAGTCGAGGTCGGCGGTCAGGTCGAGCATGACCTGGCCGACCAGCGGGGCGGCCTCGCCGTCGAGGGTGATGCGGCGGAGGTCGATGTAGTAGTCGGCCTCCTTGCCGGAGGAGAGGGTCACCTTGCCGTGCACGACGGCCTTGTCCTTGATCTGCTGCAGAAGCGCATCGCGTACGTCAGTCATGCCCCGAGCTTAAAGGGGCCCTAGCCGAGGCGGCGCCAGGTCCAGGTCGTGGAGACCTCCAGCGGGTCCACCGGGGTGACCAGGCGCGGGAGGGTGTTCAGCCCGTTCGGCGGGCCGGACTGCGGCTCCACGCAGACGGCCTCGGGCTGCTCGTCGTACACGACCACCCATTCGGCGGGGCTGGTGACCTTCAGCTCCAGGTCCCCGGGCCAGGTGAGGGTGACGTCGACCCCGTAGGGCATCCCGAAGCAGTCGTCCCAGGGGCCGGGGAGCGGGTCGATCCGGCGGCCGGTCGGGAGGTGGTCCTCGCCGCGCTCCTCCTGCCAGGCCGGCTCGAAGGCGAGCTGCGCCTCGGCGCCCCCGTCGGTCAGGGTGCGGTTGAACCAGGGGTGCCAGCCGGCCTGGGCCGGGAAGGAGTCCTGGTACGTCTCCACGCCCATGGTGAGCTTGAGGGAGTCCCCGGTCAGCTCGAAGGTCTGCGTCACCCGGCCGGCGTGGGGCCAGGGGTCGGCGAGGTCGAAGTAGAAGGACGCCGAGGTGTCGGTCACGGCGGCGGTCCGCCACGGCAGGTCGCGGCCGAGGCCGTGGATGGCGTGCGGGGGGTGGTTGAGGGGCAGCCGGTGGAGGGTGCCGCCGTCGCGGAACTCCCCGTTGGCGGTGCGGCCGCACCAGGGGACCATCGGGAAGGAGCCGTAGCGCGGGCCCTGGCGCAGCAGCTCGATGCCGTCGACGCGCAGGCTGCCGACGCGGCAGCCGTTCTCCTGGTCGACCGTGATGTCGGCGCCCCCGGCGCTCAGTTGCGTACTCATACGGCCGACCCTACGGCGATCGGGGTCGGCGGGCGCGTGGGCGGCGGCTCGGCGGCGGCTCGGCGGTTCAGCGGCGGTTCAGCGGCGGCGGCGCAGGGCCCGTCCGACGACCACCGCGGAGGCCAGGGCCAGGGCCGCGGCCGGGGCGATCCAGCGCAGGGCGGGGTTGTTCCCGGCGGACGAGGGGGCCGGGACGGGGGCGTAACGGCCGCGCGGCGGCGCGTGGTCGACCTCCTCCGCGCTGCGGCCGATCATCGTGCGGCGGGCATGGGCCGCCTCGGCCGGGGGGTTCGTGGGCGCGGTGGGATCGTCGGCGGCGTCCCCGAGCCCGGCACCCTCCGGGAGTCCGCCGAGTTCGGGCAGGTCGGCGAAGTCGGGGAGGTCGGGGAGGTCGGAGAAGTCCTCGCCCTGGAAGGGGTCCAGGGAGGACGGCGGCACCTCGGTGTCGAACACGGAGGCCGCGCCGGTCCCCGGCTCCCCCTCCGCCCCGGGCTCCCCGGGTCCGGCCTCCTCGGCCAGGTTGGCGCAGAGCCGGTCGAGCAGCCGCCGGACGGCGGTGGTCAGGGCCTCGGGGTCGAGGGCGGCGGTGCGCCCGTCGGCGCCGCCCTCCCCGGTGAACTCCAGCCGGGTCCCGCCGTCGTGGGGGGTCAGCCGCAGCACGACGGACAGCTTGACGCCGCCGTGGCCGCGCACCTCGGCGCCCTCGCAGTCGGCGGTGAAGTGCTCCGGGTCCCGCTCGGCGAGCGCCAGCGTCCCCCGGTAGGTGACGCTGCTGGAGCCGACGCGCAGCCTGAGCCGCCCGGTCACGGCCCCGGCGGCCGCGCCGGCGTCGGCGTCCTGCTGGAGTCCGGGCACGCAGCGCGCCATCCGGGCGGGGTCGCGCAGCACGGCGCGCAGATCGTCTGCCGGTACCGGTACGAACACCTGATGCTCCATGCAGCCGAGCCTACCGACGCGAGCCGCCCGTGCCCACGGACGCGACGGCGCGCGTCAGACAGGGCCCAGGAGTGGCGCGGGTCAGGAGTAGCGCGGGTGCGGGAGGGTGGAGGGCGGCAGGCCGGAGAGGCGGACGCGGGCCGCGTCCCGGGCGGCGTCCTGCAGGCCCCGGGTGGACACCGCGCGCAGGGCGGGCGTGTCGCGGTCCACCCGCAGCTCGGGGGTCCGTTCCCGGGCGGCGAGGACGAAGCCCCAGTCCTGCGGCGGGGCGTCGGTGGCGCCGAGGGCGCGGTCGGGCCCGGCGGCGAAGCCGGAGAGCCGGCCGCCCGCGCTGTAGGGGGTGGTGCGCAGGCCGGCGGCGCGCAGCGTGGACTCGACGGTCCAGTACGTACGGGGCCTGGTGCTCAGCGGTCCCGCGTGGACGGCGATGCGGCCGCCCGGGTTCAGGGCCCGTGCGGCCAGCCCGTAGAACTCCTGCGAGTACAGCTTGGTGCTCGGGGTGATGCCCGGGTCGGGGAGGTCGGAGACGATCACGTCGAAGCGGGCGCGGGCGGCGGGTCCGCGCAGCCAGCGGAAGGCGTCCTGGGAGACCACGCCCAGGCGGGGGTCCTCGTAGGCGCGGCCGTTCAGGGCGGAGAGCATCGGGTCGGTCCGGGCGAGCTCGACCACCCCCGGGTCGAGCTCGACGACGGTGACGGAGACGACGTCCGGGTAGCGCAGGACCTCGCGGGCGGCGAGCCCGTCGCCGCCGCCGAGGACCAGGACCCGGGCGTGCGGGCCGGTCATCGCGGGGTGGACCAGGGCCTCGTGGTAGCGGTACTCGTCGTAGCCGCTGACCCGCAGCCGCCCGTCGAGGTAGAGGTCGAGGGAGCGCGGGGAGCCGGTGGAGGGGCCGGTCAGCACCAGCTCCTGCACCCCGGTCTGCACGGCGACCCGCACCTCCCCGCCGTAGACGGCGGTGCGCGCGACGCGCTCGAAGTCGTCGGCGAGCAGGGTCGCGCAGGCGAGCCCGGCGAGGACCGCCGCGTTGACGGCGAGGAGCAGCCAGCGGCAGCGCCGGCTGAGGTCGCGGCGGAACAGCCACAGGACGAGCCCGCCGCCGACTACGGCGTTGACGGTGCCGGTGAGCATCGCCCCGGTGAGCTGGCCGAGGATCGGCAGCAGCAGGAAGGGGAAGGCGAGTCCGCCGACCAGGGCGCCCACGTAGTCGGCGGCGAAGAGGTCGGCGACGGCCCCGCCGGCGTCCTGTCTGCGGATGCGCTGGATGAGCACCATCAGCAGCGGGATCTCGGCGCCGATGAGCACCCCGATGGCGAAGGAGAACGCGACGAGCGCGGGCCGGGACTCGCCCAGCCAGGCGAAGCTCGCGTAGAGGGCCATGGCGGAGAACCCGCCCAGCAGGGCGAGCCCGGCCTCGATGGCGGCGAAGCCGAAGGCGGGGCGGGTGCGGAGCCGTTTGGCGAGGAGGGAGCCGACGCCCATCGCGAAGACCATGACGGACAGCACGACGGACGCCTGGGTGACGGAGTCCCCGATCAGGTACGAGCCGAGGGCGAGCAGCTCCAGCTCGTACACGAGTCCGCAGGCGGCACAGACGAACACCGTGGCCAGGACGAGGAGTCGGCCGGTCCGGGGCTGTACGGGCAGGGCGGCCGGGACGGTCTGCACGCCCCGCGGCTCCGCCGCCGGGAGCACCCCGCGGGGGGCGGAACGGTCGATCATGCAGCGAACCGTACGTCACCGCCCACTGACACCCTGTCACCCACATGGGTGTAAGTACCGCATCGATCCCGCCAGTTGGCCCAATACGCACCCAACCCGGCCGTACGGCACTGCGGCCCGGCGCGCTAGACCGGCGCCCCCATCCGGACGCCCACCCGGGTCCGGGTGGCCACCAGCTGCCCCTCCTGCGGGTACGCGTGCCAGGTCCGCCAGCGCACCTGCCCCTCGTGGTGCTGGGCGAGCATGGCGGTGAAGGCGTGCGGGTCGCCCGGGAAGGTGCCCGCCAGCCCGTTCGGGTGATCCGCGACCAGCGCGAGCAGCTCCTGGGCCCGTCCCGCGAAGGAGCCGCGCGAAAGGGTCTCCACGCGCGCCGCGAACTCGTACTCCCAGTCCCCCACCCGCTTCGCCACGCCCAGCGGCAGCGGCGTCCGGCTGCCGGGCATGCAGGCGACCGTCTCCGAACAGAGCACCTCGCCCTCCTCCAGGAGCACCTGATGGGAGGCCCCGAGCAGGCGCAACTCCACCTTCGCGTCCTGGAGCTGGAGGTTCAGTACGGCCAGGGCGGGCAGGCGGTCCCGTCCCAGGGCCCAGGCGAGATCGGCGGCACGCGTGTCGGTGTAGGTGGTCTGGAGGGTCGTGAGCATGAGTCGGCTCCGCAAACGCGCGAGGGAGAGGGGCCGGACCCCGCCAGCGGTATGCAACGGGTGGGGGGACACCGGCACGGGTCCGCAGGAAGTCCAGGGAGGTCCTCCGTGGACTGGTCTACTCAACCGAGGGAATCATGAAAGGCACGGCACTCACAGCGTTTTTACCCAACTTGACGGGGTTTACATCCCCTCGGGGGCTACCCGGTTCACGTGTTCACCAACAGGCCGTCCGTACGCCTTCGTACGCGCCCGAACAAGAAGACGCCCGAAGGAAGTTGTCCCCGCCGGGCGCCCTGTCCACACGGCCGCCGCCGCCCCGCTCCAGTGTCAGCTCCCTCCGCATCCGCCGCCACCGCAGGAGGAACCGCAGGACGATCCGCAGGAGGACGAAGAACCGCACGAGGACGAGGAGCCGCAGGAGGAGGAAGACCCCCCGCCGCCCGCCCACCAGCTGCCGCCGGAGCTCCCGCCCCCGCCGAAACCGCCCCCGCCGGAGAGCTTCCTCGCCACCCAGACGACCACCGCTGCGATCGCCCCCACGACCAGTACGACGACGACCATGGCCATCGCCCCCTTCCTGACGCCCCGGTCCCCCGGGGAACGGGATCCCCGCGTCCCGCGTGCAGGGGGGATTCCCGTGGCCCGAACCCGCCAAAGCACACTTGAGCAACTCCAGAGGTTCCCCGCAGGATGGCGCCCATGAGCGCACCCGCGGACAGCGACCGCCCCTTCCTCAACCGCCGCCTGGCGGCCTTCGGCACCACGATCTTCGCGGAGATGTCGGCCCTGGCCGCCCGCACCGGGTCGATCAACCTGGGCCAGGGCTTCCCCGACACCGACGGCCCCGCCGAGATCGCCGAGGCGGCCGTCCGGGCGATCCGCGACGGCCGCGGCAACCAGTACCCGCCCGGCCCGGGCGTCCCCGAGCTCCGCGAGGCGATCACCGCCCACCAGCAGCGCTTCTACGGACTCGGCTACGACCCCGACACGGAGGTCCTGGTCACCGCGGGCGCCACCGAGGCCATCGCCGCCGCCCTCCTCGCCCTCCTCGAACCGGGCGACGAGGTGATCGCCCTGGAGCCGTTCTACGACTCCTACGCCGCCTGCATCGCCATGGCCGGCGCCGTCCGCGTCCCGCTGACCCTGCGCGCCCCCGACTTCCGCCCCGACCTCGACGCCCTGCGCGACGCCGTCACCCCCCGTACCCGCCTGCTCCTGCTCAACACCCCCCACAACCCGACCGGCACCGTCCTGACCCCCGGGGAACTCGCCGCCATCGCCGAGCTGGCCGTCGAACGCGACCTCCTCGTCGTCACCGACGAGGTCTACGAGCACCTGGTCTTCGAGGGCGGCCACACCCCGCTGGCCTCCCTGCCCGGGATGCGCGAGCGCACCGTCACCATCTCCTCCGCCGGCAAGACCTTCTCCTTCACCGGCTGGAAGGTCGGCTGGATCACCGCCCCGCCCGCGCTCGTCTCGGCCGTCCGCTCGGCGAAGCAGTTCCTCACCTACGTCTCCTCCGGCCCCTTCCAGTACGCCGTCGCCGAGGCCCTCGCCCTGCCCGACACCTACTACGACGGCCTCCGCGCCGACCTCGCCGCCAAGCGCGACCTGCTCACCGAGGGCCTCACCGCCGCCGGCCTGCGGGTCTTCCGCCCGCAGGGGACGTACTTCATCACCACCGACATCTCCCCCCTCGGGGAGAAGGACGGCCTGGCCTTCTGCCGCGCCCTGCCGGAGCGCTGCGGGGTCGTCGCCATCCCCAACCAGGTCTTCTACGACGACCAGGAGGCCGGCGCCACCCAGGTCCGCTGGGCCTTCTGCAAGAAGACGGAGGTCCTGCGCGAAGCCGTGGACCGGCTGAGGGCCCTCTAGGCCGGCCGTGGGCGCCTCCACGCAGCGGACCGCGCCCGCCCCCGCGCGGACCCCTCCGAGACCGGTCCCGGCCCGCCCGGCCGGGACCGCGCTCGCCGTGTTCGCCGGCGTGCGCGGCGCCGGGGCGCTCGTGGTCTGCCTCGGGGCCTGGTGGGCCGGGCGCGACCCGGTCAAGGTGCTGGGGGGCTCCTGGGACTCCTTCTGGTACCTGTCCATCGCCTCCGGCGGCTACGGCCGCACCCAGATGTGGCCCGCCTCCGACTCCATCCAGAGCGACGCCGCCTTCTTCCCGCTGTACCCGGTCCTGGTGCACCTCTTCGGCGGCGGCCCCGTCGCCGGGCTCGCGGTGGCCTGGACGGCCGCCGCGGTGGCCGCCGTGGGCGTGTACCGGGTCGGGGAGCGGGTGCTCGGTGCGCGGGCCGGGGTGCTGCTCGTCGCGCTGTGGGCCTCGCTGCCGCACGCGGTGGTGCTGGACCTCGGCTACACCGAGCCGCTGCTGTGCGCGCTGGCCGCCTGGGCGCTGTACGCGCTGTTGCGCGGGCGCTGGATGTGGGCGGCCTCCCTGGCGGTGCTCGCGGGGCTGACCCGGCCGACCGGGATCGCCGTGGCCGCCGCCGTGAGCCTGCCGGCCCTGCGGGAGCTGCTGCGGGGCAACCGGGCGCCCGAGGTGTGGGCGGCCGGGCTGCTGGCGCCCGCGGGCTGGGCGGCGTACGTGCTGGCCGTCGGGGCGCGCCGCCGCGAGCTGCTCGGCTACTTCACCGTGCAGCGGCAGTGGGGCTCGCGCTTCGACTTCGGCGCGGGCACGGTCGCCTCCGTGGTCAAGGTCCTGACCGGCGGGAACGTGACCCTCCCGGTGGCCGTCACCGTGGCCACGCTGGCCGTGGCGGGGCTGTGCGCCGTGCTCCTGCTGCTGGACCGGGCGCCGCTGCCGCTGCTGGTGTACACCGCGGTGCTGCTGGTGATCACCCTCGGCGGGGCGGGGTTCTTCGAGTCGAAGCCGCGGTTCCTGCTGCCCGCGTTCCCGCTGCTGCTGCCGCTGGCCGCCGCGACGGCGAAAGCCCGGCCGCGCACGGCGGTCGCGGTGACCGCCGGCATGGCCGGGCTGTCGTTCGGCTACGGGGCGTACCTCCTGCTCGTGGCGAAGGTGCCCCTGTAACGGGCCGGGGGGCGGGGACGCCTACGCGTCGTCCCCGTCCTCGGAGCCGGAGTCGCCCTCGGCGGAGTCGATCTCCTTCTCCAGGCCGAGCTGCTCCACGAGCCACTTGTCGAACTCGATCGACGCGCGGACCCAGCTGACCGTGGAGGACACGAAGTGCTCCAGGCTGACGCCGGTGCCGATCAGCATCTGCGCCTCGCCGATGAGGCGGACCGAGCCGTCGTCGTGGGTGTGGCTGTAGACCTTGGGCCACAGGGTGCGGCGGTTCCAGTCGTCGATCGACTCGAGCAGCTGCGGCTTGTCGTCGAGGGCGTGGGGGCGGTCGTAGAAGGTCCGGACGGAGAAGACCTGCTGCTCGCCCTCACCGCGGAACATGAAGTACGTGCGGAAGTCCTCCCACGGCGCCGCGAGGTCACCCTCGTCGTCGAGGACGTACTTCAGCTCCATCTGCTCCAGGAGCTGCTTGACCAGGTCCTGGTCGGGGACGACGGGGCCCGCCGGTCCTGTCGCCTGCGGTTCGGGCTGCCCCCCGAAGTTCGGAATCGAGGCCGGGTCGATGCTCACCGTGTACTTCCCTTCGTGCGGATACAGCCATCCTCCACCATCGCGCCCACCCCCTGTCCACCCCCGCACCACCGATCCGCTCCGGGCGGACACGGGGGCGCGGCGGTCCTTACGGATGCGGGGCTACAGGGCCCGGCCGACCAGCAGGTCGTCACCGGCCACGTCGACCCGTACGGTGTCGCCGTCCCTGACCTCGCCGGACAGGATCTCCTTGGCCAGCCGGTCCCCGACGGCCGTCTGGATCAGGCGGCGCAGCGGGCGCGCGCCGTACGCCGGGTCGTTGCCCTTGTCGGCCAGCCAGGCCAGGGCCTCGGGCGTGACGTCCAGGGCCAGGCGGCGGTCGGCGAGGCGCTTGGCGAGGCGGGAGATCTGCAGCTCGGCGATGTGCGCCAGCTCGTCCCGGGTCAGGGCGGAGAAGACCACGAGGTCGTCGAGGCGGTTGAGGAACTCGGGCTTGAAGCTCGCCCGGACCACCTCCAGCACCCGGGCCTTCTTGTCCTCGGCGGAGGTCGCCGGGTCGACCAGGAACTGGCTGCCCAGGTTCGAGGTGAGGATCAGGATGGTGTTGCGGAAGTCGACCGTGCGGCCCTGGCCGTCGGTGAGGCGGCCGTCGTCGAGGACCTGGAGCAGGATGTCGAAGACCTCGGGGTGGGCCTTCTCGACCTCGTCCAGCAGCACCACGCTGTACGGGCGGCGCCGGACGGCCTCGGTGAGCTGGCCGCCCTCCTCGTAGCCGACGTAGCCGGGCGGGGCGCCGACGAGCCGGGCCACGCTGTGCTTCTCGGAGTACTCCGACATGTCGATGCGGACCATGGCCCGCTCGTCGTCGAAGAGGAAGTCCGCGAGGGCCTTGGCCAGCTCGGTCTTGCCGACGCCCGTGGGGCCGAGGAAGAGGAACGAGCCGGTCGGCCGGTCCGGGTCGGCGATACCGGCGCGGGTGCGGCGCACGGCGTCCGCGACGGCCCGTACGGCCTCGGTCTGGCCGATCAGGCGGCGGCCCAGCTCGTCCTCCATGCGCAGGAGCTTCTGGGTCTCGCCCTCCAGGAGGCGGCCGGCCGGGATGCCGGTCCAGGCGCCGACCACGTCCGCGATGTCGTCGGGGCCGACCTCGTCCTTGACCATGGCGTCCTTGGCGGGGCCGGCCTGCGCCTCCTCCTCGGTGGCCTCGGCCAGCTCGCGCTCCAGGGAGGGGATCTCCCCGTAGAGCAGCTTGGAGGCGGAGTCGAAGTCGCCGTCGCGCTGGGCGCGCTCGGCCTGCCCGCGCAGGTCGTCCAGGCGCTCCTTGAGCTCGCCGACCCGGTTGAGGGACTGCTTCTCCTTCTCCCAGCGGGCGGTGAGCCCGCGCAGCTCCTCCTCCTTGTCGGCGAGGTCCTTGCGGAGCTTGTCCAGGCGCTCGATCGAGGCCGGGTCGGACTCGTTCTTCAGCGCCAGCTCCTCCATGCGCAGCCGGTCGACGGAGCGCTGGAGCTCGTCGATCTCCAGCGGGGAGGAGTCGATCTCCATGCGCAGCCGGGAGGCGGCCTCGTCGACGAGGTCGATGGCCTTGTCGGGCAGGAAGCGGGAGGTGATGTAGCGGTCGGAGAGGGTGGCGGCGGCGACGAGGGCGCTGTCGTTGATGACGACCTTGTGGTGGGCCTCGTAGCGGCCCTTGAGCCCGCGCAGGATCGCGATGGTGTCCTCGACGGTGGGCTCGGCGACCAGCACCTGCTGGAAGCGGCGCTCCAGCGCCGGGTCCTTCTCGATGCGCTCGCGGTACTCGTCGAGGGTGGTGGCGCCGACCATCCGCAGCTCGCCGCGGGCCAGCATGGGCTTGAGCATGTTGCCCGCGTCCATGGCGGAGTCCCCGCCGGCGCCGGCGCCGACGACGGTGTGCAGCTCGTCGATGAAGGTGATGATCTGGCCCTCGCTCGACTTGATCTCGGCGAGGACGGTCTTGAGGCGCTCCTCGAACTCACCGCGGTACTTCGCTCCGGCGACCATGGCGCCGAGGTCGAGGGAGACGAGGCGCTTGTTCTTCAGGGACTCGGGGACGTCGCCCTTGACGATGCGCTGGGCGAGGCCCTCGACGACGGCGGTCTTGCCGACGCCGGGCTCGCCGATGAGCACCGGGTTGTTCTTGGTGCGGCGCGAGAGGACCTGGACGACGCGCCGGATCTCGTGGTCGCGGCCGATGACGGGGTCGAGCTTGCCCTCGCGGGCGGCCGCCGTGAAGTCGGTGCCGAACTTCTCCAGGGCCTTGTACTGACCCTCGGGGTCGGGGGTGGTCACCCGCCGTCCTCCTCGTGCGTTCTCGAAGGCGGCCAGCAGCTTCTTCGCGGTCGCGCCCTGGGCGGAAAGGACCTCACCGGCCGCGCCGCCCTTGGCGGCGACGGCGATGAGGAGGTGTTCGGTGGAGAGGTAGTCGTCGCCGAGGGCCTTCGCCTCGGAGTCGGCCTCGGCGAGCACGGCGAGCAGGTCCCGGCTGGGCTGCGGCGGCGCGACCGTGGAGCCGGTGACGCTGGGCAGGGCGGCGAGCAGCCGTTCCGCGCCGGCGCGGACGGCGGCCTGGTCGGCCTCGGTCGCGGCGAGCAGGTCGGTGACGTTCTCGTTGTCCTCGCCGGCGAGCAGGGCCAGCAGCAGGTGCGCGGGGGTCAGGTCGGCGTGGCCGTCCTTCACGGCCCTGCTGGTGGCCGCGTTCAGGGCGTCACGGCTCTTGTTGGTCAGCTCGGCGTCCACTCTCGGTTTCTCCTCTCCGGCGGGACTGTCACAACTCTGACTGGTTCAGCGTCTGCAAAGTTGAGTCTATTCCACTCAAGGCAGGATTCGGTCCGGACATATGCTTCGGGCCATGTCTGTTTCGAAGCCGGTCCACGACGTACTCAACCCGACGCCCGACTACCTCGCCTTCTGGCGGGAGCGGCACGTCTGCACCCTGACCACCCCGCGGCCCGACGGCACCCCGCACGTGGTCCCGGTGGGGGTGACCTACGACCCGGAGGCCGGGCTCGCGCGGGTGATCAGCAACAAGCACAGCAAGAAGGTGCGCAACGTCCTGGAGGCACCCGGCGGAGCGGCACGGGTCGCGGTGTGCCAGATGGAGGGCCGGCGCTGGGCGACGCTGGAGGGGCGCGCGGTGGTCCGCGCCGACGAGGCCTCGGTCGCGGAGGCGGTCGCGCGCTACGCGGAGCGGTACGGGCGGACGCCCTCGCCCAACCCCGACCGGGTGGTCCTGGAGATCACACTGGACCGCGCCATGGGGCGCGCCTGAGAAAAACGGCCGGATTCGAGCGGTCCTCGAGTGGACCCCCGGCATTTCTCAGCGGATCCTCACCCGGATGTCCTGTTCGGGCACTGGACGCGGACAGCACAACGGCGCCATCGTGGTCAGGTCCACGATGGCGCCGTTGTGTGGGGGAAGCACCTGGAGCGATCTGCAACGACGGGGGAATCGCCTCAGGCACTGCGGGGGGTGGCGGTGGTGATATCGGGTTCGAAGAGCTGGTGATCACGCTGATCGAGGTTGACGAAGACCATGCCGTACCGCACTTCGCAGCGGACGGGCTGCGGTGCGCCCCGGGGGCGGCGCAGGCAGCGGTAGGCACGGACGTCCTCGTCCTCCTCGCGCACGATGACGATCGGCTGGCCGAACAGGGTGACCATCAGCGAGTCGCCGGCATAGGGAATCGCCGTTGCGAGGTCGATGAACTGCCAGCCGGAGCGGTACGCCGAAGCCATCTCGCGCCGGAAGTCGCGGTCGTCGGGGGTCATCAGGCGGCCGACTTGGGGGTGAAGTTCCAGCCGCTGTCCGGCTCGCCGTTCGTCGTGGCGACCGAGCCACCGTCCTTCGGCGCGACGTTCCAGCCGCTGTCGCCGGAGGCCAGGTTGTTCCAGCCGCTGTCGCTCTCACTCGCCGGTGCGGCGTTCCAACCGCTGTCGGCCCGAGCGCTCCCCGCATCGCCATGGACGGCGCTGACTGCCCCAAAGACCGCAACAGCGGAGAAAACAACGGCAAGCGCCGAGCGAAGCATTCTCTTGTACATGGTCGGCTTCGTCCTCACTTGATGGAATCCTCTCCCCCGCACGTCAGACCATGGCTCATTCAGGCACGTTACGGCCACAGGGACGATGCATCATGTTCTTGCATGTTCAGGACCCTGGGGGGTGGAGATTTGCCCATAACAGACACAAACCCGACACATCCCCACCCCGTCACATCGATGTGCGACGAAGGTGCACGACTCTACGCAGCGGCGCTCAGCACGGGACGCGTGCCTCGGAGCGAAGTGGCAAACGCCCCCTGCCTGCTCGAATTCGCACTCCTGCGACCCGACCCGGATGACGCGAACCAGCTCCGCGCAGTTCCACCCTCGGTGGCACTCGCGCAGCGGCTGCAGCCGCTGGAGCGCGAGATCCAGGAGCGGCGGCGCAACGCCATCGACCTCACCGATGCATTCGAGCCGTTCCTGACCATCAGCGCACAGAACCCCGCCAACACCCACGCCATCACGGTGCTGGAGGGATTCGACCAGATCAACGCCGCCCTCGACCTGGCCACGGCCGAGTGCCACACGGAGATGCTGACGGTCCAGCCGGGCGGCGCGCGGCCGTCCTCCGCCCTCAGCGAGGCCCTGGAGCGCGACGCCCCGCTGATCGACCGCGGCGTGAGCATCCGCACGCTCTACCAGCACACGGCCCGGCACAGCCAGGGCACGCTCGCCTACGTGGACCGCATCTCCGCGGGCAAGGTGGAGATCCGCACCCTCGAGGAGCTCATCGAGCGGCTCATAGTGTTCGACCGGACCGTCGCCTTCATCCCCGCCAGCGACGACCGGCGCGTGGCGCTGGAGCTGCGCCACCCCGGGCTGGTGGCCTACCTCATCAAGGTGTTCGAGCAGCTCTGGCGCCGCGCCGTGCCGCTGACCGACGAGGTCACCTACACGCACAGCCCCGACGGCATCTCCGGCGTCCAGCGCTCCATCGCCCAGCTCCTCATCGAGGGGCACGTGGACGAGGCGATCGCCCGCCGGCTGGGGATGAACGTACGCACCTGCCGCGCGCACATCGCCAAGCTGGCCACCGCCCTCGGCAGCGGCAGCAGGGCGCAGCTGGGCTACCTCATCGCCCAGTCCGGCATCCTGCACAGCGGGAGCGACGGCGAGGCGGCCACGGGCTGCCAGGGGCCCGCTGACGGGCTCACCGCGCCCCGCTGAGGAAATCCCCGGGGGATATGCCGAAGGCCCCGCCGGGCCCCCACGAGGGGGCCCGGCGGGGCCTTCGCACGCACCTGTCGGCCGGGCCGTCAGTCCATCGGGCGCTTGGGACGCCAGACGACCAGGGCGCTGCCCGGCTGCGGCGGCTGGTACGGGACCAGGTCGCGGCGGTACGAGGCGTGCACCGCGGCCTCGCGGGCCTGGAGGGCGGCGGCCGCACCGTCCACGGCGGCGGACAGTTCGGCGACGCGCTGCTGGAGCGCGGCCACCTGGTTCTCCAGTTCGATGATCCGCTTGATGCCCGCCAGGTTGATGCCCTCGTCCTGGGACAGCTGCTGCACCGTGCGCAGCAGCTCGATGTCCCGGGCCGAGTAGCGCCGGCCGCGCCCGGCCGTGCGGTCCGGGGAGACCAGGCCGAGGCGGTCGTACTGGCGGAGGGTCTGCGGATGGAGTCCCGAGAGCTGGGCGGCCACCGAGATCACGTAGACCGGGGTCTCGTCGGTCAACTGGTAAGCCCCGTCACCGAAGCGGGACTGTCGTCGGCGGCCTTCCATGTCAAGCTCCCTTCGCGGACTCGAACAGCAGGGCGCGCGGATCCTCCGACCCGGTGGCGTCCCGGTACATCTCCAGGGCCTCGCGGGCCTTGTCGGACAGTTCCGCCGGTACCGCGACCTCCACCGTGACGAGCAGGTCGCCGCGGGTGCCGTCCTTGCGGACCGCACCCTTGCCGCGGGCCCGCATCGTACGGCCGGTCGGGGTGCCCGGGGGCAGCTTCAGCGTCACCGCCGGGCCGCCCAGGGTCGGGACCTTGATGTCGGCGCCGAGTGCCGCCTCGGCGATCGTGACGGGCACGGTCACCGTGAGGTTGTCGTCCTTGCGGCCGAACACCGGGTGCGTCCCGACGTGCACGACGACGTAGAGGTCGCCCGCCGGGCCGCCGCGCTCGCCCGGGGCGCCCTTGCCGCGCAGCCGGATCCGCTGGCCGTCGGAGACGCCCGCCGGGATCCGGACCTGCATGGTCCGGGAGGACTTGGCGCGCCCGCTGCCCTTGCAGACCTCGCAGGGGTTCTCCGCGATCAGGCCGCGGCCCTTGCAGTCGGCGCAGGGGTCGGTCAGCGAGAAGCCGCCGCCGCTGCCCCGGGAGACCTGCCCGGTGCCGACGCAGGTCGGGCACACCCGGGGGGTGCCGTTCTGGTCGCCGGTGCCCGAGCAGGCCTTGCAGGGGGCCTGCGAGGACATCCGCAGCGGGACCGTCGCCCCGTCCACGGCCTCCGTGAAGGAGAGCGTGACCTCGGACTCGATGTCCTGGCCGCGGCGCGGCTGGGTGCGGGTGCCCGCACCGGGGCCGGCGCCGCGGTTGAACAGGCCGCCGAAGACGTCGCCCAGGCCGCCGCCGAAGCCGCCCTGGCCGCCGCCCTGGGCGCCCCCGAAGAGGTCGCCCAGGTCGAAGTTGAACGAGCCGCCCCCGCCCGGACCGGGGCGGAAGCCCCCGTTGCCGAACAGGGCGCGGGCCTCGTCGTACTCCTTGCGCTTCTTGGCGTCGCCGAGGACGTCGTTCGCCTCGGAGATCTCCTTGAAGCGCTCCTCGGCCGAGGCGTCGCCCTTGTTGGCGTCCGGGTGGAACTCGCGGGCGAGCTTCCGGTACGCCTTCTTGATCTCGGCCTCGGTGGCGTCCTTCGGGACACCGAGGACCTTGTAGTAGTCCTTCTCGACGAAGTCCTTCGTGCTCATCCCCGGTGACCCTCCTCCCGGATACCTACATGGTGTGCGTCAGCCCTTGTCGGGGGCATCCGTGTCCTTGTCGGACGGCGTGTCGCCGTCGGCGGACTCGGACTTCCCGGCAGGGGCCGCGCCCGGCTGGGGCTCGGCCACCGCGACCCGCGCGGGGCGGATCGTGCGCTCGCCGATCCGGTACCCCGGCTGCAGGATCGCCACGCAGGTCGTCTCGGTGACGTCCGGCGCGTACGAGTGCATCAGGGCCTCGTGGATCGTCGGGTCGAAGGGCTCGCCCTCCTTGCCGAACTGCTGCAGCCCCATCTTGGCGGCGGCCGTCTCCAGCGACTCGGCGACGGACTTGAAACCGCCCACCACCTCGCCGTGTTCCCGGGCCCGGCCGATGTCGTCCAGGGTCGGGAGGAGCTCCGACAGCAGGTTCGCGACCGCGATCTCCTTGACGGCGACCCGGTCCCGCTCCACGCGGCGGCGGTAGTTCTGGTACTCGGCCTGGAGCCGCTGGAGGTCCGCGGTGCGCTCGCCGAGCGCGGTACGGGCCTGGTCCAGCTGCGCCAGGAGAGCGACGTCCTGAGCGTCCCCGGCGGGGGCCGCCTTCTCCTCCTCGGAGGAGTCGGCGGCCTTCGCCTCGGCGTCGTCAGCGGCCGAGCCGGTGGGGACTTCGGGCTTCTCGTCGAAGCCCGGGGTCTCCTCCGACATCAGACCTGGCCGCCCTTCGGCTTGTCCTCGTCGACGATCTCGGCGTCGACGACGTCGTCGTCGGCCTTGGCCTGGCCCGCGTCACCGGCACCGCCGGCGGCCTGGGCGGCCTGCGCGTCGGCGTAGATGGCCTGGCCCAGCTTCTGGCTGACCGCGGCGAGCTTCTCCGTGGCGGTGCGGATCTCGGCGGCGTCGTCGCCCTTGAGCTTGTCCTTCAGCTCGGTGACGGCCGTCTCGACCTCGGTCTTGACCTCGGCCGGGACCTTCTCCGCGTTGTCCGCGAGGAACTTCTCGGTCTGGTAGACGAGCTGCTCGCCCTGGTTGCGGGACTCGGCCGCCTCCTTGCGGCGCAGGTCCTCGTCCGCGTACTGCTCCGCCTCCTGACGCATGCGGTCGACCTCGTCCTTGCCGAGCGAGGAGCCGCCGGTGACGGTCATCTTCTGCTCCTTGCCCGTGCCGAGGTCCTTGGCCGTGACGTGCATGATGCCGTTGGCGTCGATGTCGAAGGAGACCTCGATCTGCGGGACGCCGCGCGGGGCCGGCGGCAGGCCCGTCAGCTCGAACATGCCGAGCTTCTTGTTGTACGCCGCGATCTCGCGCTCGCCCTGGTAGACCTGGATCTGCACGGACGGCTGGTTGTCCTCGGCCGTCGTGAAGATCTCCGACCGCTTGGTCGGGATGGTCGTGTTGCGCTCGATGAGCTTGGTCATGATGCCGCCCTTGGTCTCGATACCGAGGGACAGCGGGGTCACGTCGAGGAGCAAGACGTCCTTGACCTCACCCTTGAGCACACCGGCCTGGAGGGTGGCGCCGATGGCGACGACCTCGTCCGGGTTGACGCCCTTGTTGGCGTCCTGACCGCCGGTGAGCTCCTTGACGAGCTCGGCGACGGCCGGCATGCGGGTGGAGCCGCCGACCAGGACCACGTGGTCGATCTCGGACAGCGCGATGCCGGCGTCCTTGATGACGTTGTGGAACGGGGTCTTGCAGCGGTCGAGCAGGTCCGCGGTGAGCTGCTGGAACTGGGCGCGCGTGAGCTTCTCGTCCAGGTGCAGCGGGCCCTCGGCGGAGGCCGTGATGTACGGCAGGTTGATGGTCGTCTCGGTGGACGACGACAGCTCGATCTTCGCCTTCTCGGCGGCCTCGCGCAGACGCTGGAGCGCCATCTTGTCCTTGGACAGGTCGACGCCGTGGCCGTTGGCGAACTGCTTCACCAGGTAGTCGACGACGCGCTGGTCCCAGTCGTCGCCGCCGAGGTGGTTGTCACCGTTGGTGGCCTTGACCTCGACGACACCGTCACCGATCTCCAGGAGGGACACGTCGAAGGTGCCGCCGCCGAGGTCGAAGACGAGAATGGTCTGGTCGTCCTTGTCGAGACCGTAGGCCAGGGCGGCGGCCGTCGGCTCGTTGACGATGCGCAGGACGTTGAGGCCCGCGATCTCGCCGGCCTCCTTCGTCGCCTGGCGCTCGGAGTCGTTGAAGTAGGCCGGGACGGTGATGACCGCGTCCGTGACCTTCTCGCCCAGGTACGCCTCGGCGTCGCGCTTCAGCTTCTGCAGGATGAAGGCGCTCATCTGCTGCGGGTTGAAGTCCTTGCCATCCAGGTTGATCTTCCAGTCAGTGCCCATGTGGCGCTTGACGGAGCGGATGGTCCGGTCCACGTTCGTGACCGCCTGGCGCTTGGCCACCTCGCCGACGAGGACCTCGCCGTTCTTGGCGAAGGCGACGACGGACGGCGTGGTCCTGGCACCCTCGGCGTTGGTGATGACGGTGGGCTCGCCGCCTTCGAGAACGCTGACGACGGAGTTAGTGGTGCCCAGGTCGATGCCGACCGCACGTGCCATTTCGATTCCTCCAGCTGACTTGAGTGGAACAGACTCAAGAATGCACGGTCGCCGCCCCGGCGTCAACAGAGGTGAGCCTTGGGGGCTCAACCTTTAGG